>CALGOD010000655.1 GCA_937957845.1 uncultured Nocardiopsis sp. | reverse complement strand
CCTGACGCCACTCACCGGTCTCCACCACCTCCAGCAGGGCCTGGGAGGCGTCCCACACGTCCACCTAGCTCAGGTACAGCGGAGTGAACCCGAACCGCATGACGTCGGGAGAACGGAAGTCGCCGATCACACCGCGCGCGATGAGCGCCTGGACGATCGGATACCCCGCTCCCTCCTCCGGCTGCACGAGGGAGACCTGGCTACCACGCCGGGCGTGCTCGGCCGGGGTGATCGAGGAGATCCCCGCCTTGGCCGCGCGCTCCAGGAACAGGTCGGTCATCGCCAGGCTCTTGGCGCGCACCTGGGCCAGGTCCGCCCCCGCCCAGACGTCCAGGCTCGCCTCCAGCGCCGCGTCGGCCACCAATGGCTGTGACCCGCTCAGGAAACGCGACACCCCCGGCGCGGGCTCGTAGTCGGCGCTGAACTCGAACGGACGGGCGTGCCCGTGCCAACCGCTGAGCGGCTGGTCGGCCACCGCGTGGTGCCGGCGGGCGGCGTAGAGGAACGCGGGAGCACCCGGACCCGCGTTGAGGTACTTGTAGGTGCATCCCACGGCGAAGTCCACGTCGCTGCCCGAGAGGTCGAGCGGAACCGCGCCGGCGCTGTGGCACAGGTCCCAGATCACCAGGGCACCGTGCTCGTGCGCCAGACGGGTGATGCCGGGCATGTCGCGCATGGTGCCGCTGCGGTAGTCCACGTGGCTGAGCAGCACGACCGCGACGTCGTCCGCGGCCAGAGCCTCGGCCAGTTCGGGACCGTCGGGGTCCACACGACGGTGGACGGCGCCGGTCAGGGCCACCGCGCCCTCGGTGACGTACAGGTCCGTGGAGAAGTTGCCCGCCTCACCCAGCACCACCGAGCGGTCGGACATGCGCAGCGCCGCGACGAGTGTCTTGAACAGGTTGGCCGAGGTGCCGTCGCCCACCACGACCTCGTCGGTTCCGGCTCCGACCAGCGGTGCGATCTTGGCGCCCAACGTGCGCGGCTTGTCCCACCAACCGGCGTCGTTCCAACTACGGACGAGACCCTGGCCCCATTCGCGTTCGACCATGTCGGCCACTCGGCCGGGGGTGGAGCGCGGCAGCGCGCCGAGCGAGTTGCCGTCCAGGTAGATCACCCCCTCGGGGAGGACGAACTCCTCACGGAAGGCGGCGAGGGGGTCGGCCGCGTCGAGTGCGGCACAGTCCTCACGGGTGGTAGGGATCATCGGGTCCTGCTTCCTGAAGGCTCGGAACGTTTCGTTGGCACATGATCGGCGTGTACGCCGATCATGTGCCAACGGCCCCCTCAGCACCAGAGGCGGCCAGAGGGAGGGGCGGGGTCAGATGGTGCTGCGAAGCGACCACAGCTCGGGGAAGACGTCCTGTTCGACATTGCGCGCCAGCCAGTTCAGTCCGCTGGAACCACCGCTGCCGCGCTTGGCTCCCATGGTGCGCTTGACGGCGAGCAGGTGGTAGTGACGCCACTTGGTCACCCGCTCGGCGACGTCGAGCAGCGCCTCGGCGAGCAGGAAGAGGTCGTTGCCCGGCCGGTCGTCGGCGTAGACGGCGGACCACGCCGCCTCGACCTCGGGGCTGGGCTCATAGGGCCGGGTCCAGTCGCGTTCGACCCGGTCGGCGGGGACGGAGAGGCCGCGACGGTGCAGCAGGCGCAGCGCGGCGTCGTAGAGACCGGGGCGCTCCAGCAGATCCTTGAGTCGTCGTGCGACGTCGGCCATGCCCTTGTGCGGGCGGATCATGGCGGCCGACTTGTTGCCGAGCAGGAACTCCAGTTCACGGTAGCCGTAGGACTGAAAACCCGAGGCCTCGCCGAAGGAGTCACGGAAACGGTTGAACTCGGTGGGCGTCATGTCGGCGAGCAGGGCCCAGGAGTCGTTGAGCACGTCCTGGGCGTTGCACGCGCGCCTCAACCAGGCCAGGGCACCGGGGACGTCGTCGGCCTCCAACGCCTCGCGGGCGGCCTCCCACCGCTCCCGCACCAGGACGAAGAGCAGCTCCATGATCTGGGTGGTGATGATGAACGCCGACTCGGCCGGCTCGTCGGTGCGGGGCCTTTGCAGATCGAGGAGGGTGTCGATCCCCGCGTAGTCGACGTAGGGGGTGTTCTGGTCGAAGGACAGGGTGGGACTGTCCTGGCCGGTCTCGGCGCGCCGTGTCCCGGCCACCTCGGCCCCGCCGGTCTCCCCGGCGTACGGACACTGCTGGGCGGTGGTGGAGAACATGGGAACCCCTTGTCGATCCGGTGTGGCCGCTGCGCGCCCGCGACGCCTGGCGAAGGCACCACCTCCGCGTGCGGCATTGCAGACACGAGAACACATCATGGGACAAATACCACCGCGAAGGAATGGTCATCGAACATGCGAATCGCGCATCGGGTTAGCATTCGTAAGCATTAGTGACTCTTGAGCTTGGGAACGGAAAGTATGGCACCACGACCGGCGATCCCGTTGGACGGCGTCGACCAGCGCATCCTCACCGAGCTTCAGCGGGACGGACGCCTCTCCTACAACGAACTCTCCCGCCGGGTGAACCTGTCGGCGCCCGCCGTCGCCGACCGCGTGCGCCGCCTCACCGACCGCGGTGTGATCACCGGTTACCACGCACACGTGGACCCGTCCGCGGCGGGGCTTCCGGTGACCGCGTTGGTGCGCATGGAGTGCTTCGGAGCCCACTGCCTGCTGCGTGAGCGCTCCTCACTGGAGCTCCCGGAGATCCTGCAGGTGCACCGGGTGACGGGAGACGACTGCTGCGTCCTGCTCATCGCGGTTCGCTCCATGGAGCACTTCGAGGAGGTCATCGACAGACTGGCGGCGCACGGCCGCCCCTCCAGCACCATGGTCATGTCGAGCCCGGTGCCCTGGCGTGCGGTGACCGCGCCCGTGGCGGGACAGGCCTGAGGCGGATCGGGGAGTCGCCCGGCGGACCCGGGTCCACAGCCCGGAAGAACAGCGCCTAGAGTTACGCGGGTGAGCGTTCTGATCGACACCCCGCTCTGGCCGGGACCACACGACCGGCTGTTCGCACACCTGGTCAGCGACCACTCCTTCCAGGAGTTGCACGCCTTCGCCCGCGCGCTCGGGCTGAGCCCGCGTGCCTTCGACCGCGACCACTACGACGTCCCCGAG
>CALGOD010000654.1 GCA_937957845.1 uncultured Nocardiopsis sp. | reverse complement strand
CTGCGCGGGTAGCGCAATCCACGAGAGAAGACGGCCGGCCCTTCGTCGCGGAGACGGCACACCGCGCCGCAGGACACCATGGAGCCGGTCTGCGAAGGCGGGACCCGTACCCGCCGGAGCGGGGTGAGCGAGATGTTCCACGACCGGCGAGAGGCGGGCGAGCGACTGGCCCGCGTGGTGGAGGGGCAGAACAGGCCGTATCCGCTCGTGCTGGCGTTACCACGCGGTGGGGTGCCCGTCGCCGCGCGTATCGCCGAGAGGCTCGACCTGCCCTTGGACGTGGTGGTCGTACGCAAGATCCCGGTCCCCGGGAGCCCCGAAACGGCCCTGGGCGCGACCACGGCCGAGGGGCCACCGCTGTTCGACGACAGGTCGTTGCGCGTGCTGGGGCTCTCCGAGGAGGACCTGGCCGAGTCGGTCCGGGCCGAGCAGGCCGAGGCACGGCGGCGTGTGCAGGTCTATCGCGAAGGCGAACCCGGCCCTCGCGTCACCGGATACGACGTCGTCCTGGTCGACGACGGGTTGGCCACCGGTATGAGCGCTCGGGCGGCGCTGACCGCCCTGCGTCGGCAGGATCCCGCCTCCCTCGCCCTGGCCGTTCCCGTCGGGGCGCCGAGCGCCGTGCACGCGCTCGCCGACGTGTGCGACCAGGTCATCTGTGTGGAGGCACCACCGGACTTCGGTGCGGTCAGCCTGTGGTATGAGGAGTTTCCCCAGGTCGGTGACGAGGAGGTGTTGTCCTGGCTCCGCCGGCGCCCCCGGCGAGTCCGGAACGACGCTCCACGCGGTGACAACCGGCCCGAGGTCTCCGGGCCGCCGTGATCCGTGAGCCCGCGGATCGCCGGTTCCGAGGAAGGGAGAGCACCATGGCCGCTCGCGACGTGAAGGTGCGCACCTCCGACGTGCGGCTCGACGGTCGGCTGACCATGTTCCCGGGGGCGACCGCGGTCGTGGCCTTCGCGCACGGCAGTGGGAGTTCGCGGCACAGCCCGCGCAACCAGGCGGTGGCCGACGAACTCCACCGGTCGGGGATCGCGACGCTCCTCTTCGACCTGTTGACCCCCCAGGAGGAACGCGTCGACGCCGTGACCGCGCAGCAGCGCTTCGACATCGATCTGCTCACTCGCCGGCTCACGGGCGCGGTGGACTGGTTGGCCGAGGAGGAGGAGACCGGGGGGACCCCCATCGGTCTCTTCGGAGCCAGTACCGGGGCCGCCGCGGCACTGCGCACCGCCGCCGAACGCGCGGAGGCGGTGGAGGCGGTCGTCGCGCGTGGGGGACGCCCTGACCTCGCCGGTACGGCGGCGCTCCAGGTGGTGCGTGCCCCGACGTTGCTGATCGTGGGCGGAGAGGACACCGAGGTGCTCAGGATGAACGAGGAGGCGGCCGACAGGATCAGCGGCCCGACCCGGATCCACGTCGTTCCCCACGCCACGCACCTGTTCGAGGAGAAGGGCGCCTTGGAGGAGGTGGCCAACGCCGCCGCCGAGTGGTTCAGGAAGCTTCTGGAGGAGCGGGAGAGATGACGTGGACGGGCGACCCCGTGCCCGGGCTCGCCGCTCCCCGTGTCGGGAGGGTGGAGAGGACGGGCCGGTTCCGCCGGCACCGAGGCGGGTGACTGCCACCGGCTGAAGTCCGGTCACCGGAGCCGCTCATGGAGAGGGTCGGCGACGCGCACCACGTGGCGCAGGGCGAGGCCTCACACGGCACAGCCGAACTCCACGGTCGTGCACGACGCCGACCCGGAAGCCGAGCCAGGAGGCGGGGCCGGACTTCGTCGAGGTGGAGCGGACCGACCGTCACGTACGAGCGCTGTGAGGCCTTCCTGTCCTCGGGCCGCACCCACGCACTCGTTCCGCTCGTCCCCACGGAAACGGGTTCGGTGAAGGGGCCGGCCCGGCGGCCGGGGGCGAAGCCGGGGCATCGGGCGGAAGCCGACAACGGACGATCCTTATGTGATGAATATCTCTCTTTGGTCGGGGTTGCTTGTGGGGGTGGCGGGTAGTAATGCCATGTCCCGCGACAGGGCTGTCGCCGAGGACGCCCCCGCTCCGGACGGCGACGCGAAGACGCGACCCCCTTGAGGCCGTCCAGACCCGGGGAAGGCGCCGGAATAGGCGCGCACCGCCCTTATTCTGGCGGTTTTCGGTGTCCCCGGAAGTGGTTTTTCAAGCCCTTCTTCAAGCCCTTCTGCAACGGGTAGATCACAGAATCGTCTCCTGATTTTGTCATTCTGTGACCTGCTTTTGTGCTCTGAAACACTCGCCTTTAGGGCATTTTGACCTGTTTGCTATGGTCTTTCTAGCTGGTACCCCCTGCCACTCCTGTCACACCTGAGAGGGTGGCGCCTACCCGGCGGGGGATCCGGTCAAGGCCCCGCTGGTCAGCGGCCGGGGCTGCGCGCATCTGTGGAACCACAGCCGGATGCCCTGCGTACGAACATCTCGCAGGTTGGTGCCCCCCGGGGTCGGTGCGTGCCCGAAAGGTGGTGCGGGCCGTCCGGCGCCCGCCGAAGGAAGGAACGCAATGGTTTCGGAGGGCCAACAGCTCAGCGCCTCCGTTGTCATTCTTCTGCTCGTGCTGTTCTTCGGCGGCACGATGCTGATGTCGATCCTCATCAGCAAGAAGAAGGAAAACGCCGACGGTTACATGACCGCCGGTAACAATATCGGTTTCGGAATTTCGGCCGCTTCCATGACAGCGACATGGATCTGGGCGTCCTCGATGTACGCCTCGGCCACCTCCGGTTACACCTACGGGATCTCCGGCCCCATCCACTACGGGCTCTGGGGCGCCCTGATGATCCTGTTCATCTATCCCTTCGGCCGCCGTATCCGCGCGGTCGCCCCTCGCGCGCACACGCTCGCCGAGGTCATGTACGCCCGACACGGACGCTCCAGCCAGCTGATGCTGGCGGGCTCCAACGTCGTGGGCAGCCTCATCTCCTTGACCTCGAACTTCATCGCCGGTGGGGCGCTGGTGGCGATGCTCTCGCCCTTCACCTTCACCCAGGGCATCCTCGTGATGGCCACGGGCGTGCTGCTCTACACACTCTGGTCGGGTTTCCGGGCCTCGGTGCTCACCGACTTCGCGCAGGTCATGGCGATGCTCGGGGCCGTGGTCG
>CALGOD010000653.1 GCA_937957845.1 uncultured Nocardiopsis sp. | reverse complement strand
GACGCGAGCGCTGGTGGCGGATCCGGCCCGGCGGATGGAGCATGCAAGGATACGAGTTCCTCAGTCGCCCCGATACCCGCACGATCGCCCAGACCGTCCTGGGCCGCTACTACCGGGAGAGGCAGGAACGGTTCGAGCACTGGACCGCGCTGCTCTGGGAGAACCCCGACGACCCCGTCGTGCGGCGGTGGAAGGAGGCCGCCACCGACTTCACCGGCCACGCCCGGATGACACCCGAGGAGGCGACGGAGTTCGCCCGCGCCCTCTACGACTTCCTACGGTCCTGGGTCGAGCACTTCGAGGACCGGACCTCCGAGAGCCACCCCGACACCGAGAGCGTCGAACTCCAGACCAACCTCTTCCCCGTTCTGCCCCGGAACGAGTGGGACGAGGCCCGCTCCGCCCCCGAAGATCGGTGACGCCTCAGACCTCGCGCAGCTTCTTCAACGCGGCCACGTCGGCGGCGTGCGGACCCACCGGCCCCGGGGTCTCCAGCACCAGCGGCACCCCGGCGCTGACCGGGTGCCGGAACAGCTCCCCGAAGGGTTCCGCGCCGATGTACCCGGCGCCGATGTTCTCGTGTCGGTCTCGACGACTGCCGCACGATGCCTTGGAGTCGTTGCAGTGCACGACCCTGAGGCGGTCGGCGCCGACCGCCTCGCCGAAGTGGTCCAGCATCGTGCGCATGCCCTCCACCGTGGAGATGTCGTGCCCGGCGGCGAACATGTGCGCGGTGTCCAGGCACACGCCCACACGTGGGTGCCACTCCAACACGTCGAGGTAGGCGGCCAGGTCGTCGATGGTCGCGCACAGCACCTGGCCCTGCCCGGCCATCGGCTCCAGAAGCACCGGAGGGACGTCCTCGCCCACCTCCTCCAGCAGCGGCATCAGCCGCTCACGGGTACGGGCCAGACCCTCCTCGCGTCCGCCGGAGACGGCCGACCCGGTGTGCACCACCACACCCAGCGCGCCGATCTGTGCCGAGCGACGCAACGCGTGCTCCAGGGAACGCACCGACTTGTGCGCCGTCTCCTCACTGGGCGTGCCCAGGTTGATCAGGTAGGGGGCGTGCACGAACACCGGCAGGTCGGTGCGTTCGCGCATCAGCGCGTCCTGCTCGGGATCGCCCCCGTTGGTGGCCCACCCCCGAGGGTTGGACACGAACACCTGCACGGCCTCGGCGCCGATCTTCTCCGCGTAGGCCAGGCCCTTGGTGGCCATGCCACCCGCCACCGGTACATGGGCGCCGACCGGGGACAAAGGACGCTTTTCACTGTCGTTCATCGACAAGCAAGCGTAGAGCCCCCACGGTGCGGATGGCCCGTGCCGGTGCTCACACCGGCGGTGCCCCGCGGTGGGGAGGGCGGATCCCCTCCGTCGTCCACGGCGGGACTTCGCCGGTGGGACGTGGGAACGCTAGTCTCATGGCCGTGAACACCCAGACCGTGTACCCCGCCCTGTCCGACGTGACCGCCGCCTTCGAACGGGTCTACCCACCCGAGTGGGCCGCCTCATGGGACGCGGTCGGGCTCGTGGTGGGTGATCCCGCCCAGCCGGTCACGCGGATCCTGTTCGCCGTCGACCCGGTCGACGCGGTCGTCGACGAGGCCCTGGACTGGGGCGCCGACCTCATCATCACCCACCACCCGCTGATGTTGCGGGGTGTCACCAGCGTGGCCGCCGACACCCCCAAAGGTCGGATCGTGCACCGCCTCATCCGTGCGGGGACGGCCCTGTACACCGCGCACACCAACGCCGACACCGCTTTCCCCGGGGTCTCCGACGCGCTGGCGCGCGCCGTGGGCCTGGCCGGGCCGCTGCGTCCCCTGGACGCCGACACCACCGATCCCGAAGGTCGTCGCGGTATCGGTCGGATCGGTGAACTGGGAGAACCGACGCCCCTGCGCGAGTTCGCCGGACAGGTCGCGCGAGGGCTGCCCGCCACCGCCGCCGGAATCCGCGTCGCGGGGGATCCGGACCGCCTCGTGACCACCGTCGCCGTGTCGGGCGGGGCGGGCGACTCCCTGCTCGGCGCGGCCCGTGCCGCCGGCGTGGACGTCTTCGTCACCTCTGACCTGCGTCACCACCCCGCCTCGGAGTTCATCGAGGATCACGGCGGTCCCGCGCTGATCGACACCGCCCACTTCGCCAGCGAGTGGCCCTGGCTGAACGACGGAGCGCGCCGGCTCGAAGAGGAACTCGCGGGCGCGGCCGGCTCCGATGGGGCTAACGTGGAGATCCGTGTTTCGACGACGGTGACGGACCCCTGGTCACAGGTGGTCCCGCACCTCTGAGAGCCCACCGCCTCCTCAGGGGCGGAACGACCAACTACACAGAGTAGGGCGCGAGCGGCATACTCGCCTCCCCAGTCACCCAGGAGACGTCACACGTGAAAGCCGAATCCGCCGCACAGGCCAAACTGCTCGACCTTCAGGAGCTGGACACCCGGCTGCAACG
>CALGOD010000652.1 GCA_937957845.1 uncultured Nocardiopsis sp. | reverse complement strand
GCCGCAGATCGGCCCCATGGCCCGTACCCGCTGGGTGGTGATGATCAGGCGCCGCACGGAGCGGGGTGCGGAGCGCGAGCGCTCCTTGTCGGCCGCCATGTCGGTGGAGGGTGTGCTGGACGAGGCCTCCTTCGTCCTGGGACCGGCCCTGGTCGGAGTCCTCACCGTGCTCCTGTCACCGTCGGCGAGTGTGCTGGGAGCCGCGGCGCTCATCGGCGTCTTCGGAACCGTGTTCGCACTGCACCCCACCTCTCCACCGGGAACCGCGCCGGCGGCCGGCGCCGGGGAACGCATCACCACACCGGCGCTGCTCGTGCTGGCCGTCCCCATGTTCTGCCAGGGCGTGTTCTTCGGCGGCATGTCCACCGGTGTGACCGCCTTCGCCACCGCGTCCGGACACGGCGACCTGTCCGGACTGATGTACGCGGTGATGGGCGTCAGCAGCGCCGCCGCGGGGCTGCTGATGGCCTCCGTACCCGTGAGGTTCGCCCTCACCCTGCGCACCCGGATCGCGGCGGGGTCACTGTTCGTGCTCACCCTGCCGTTGTACCTGGACCATGGCGTGGCGAGCCTGGCCGTGACCATCTTCGTGCTGGGCGCGGCCATCGGCCCGCACATCGTGAGCCTGTTCGGACTCATCGAACGGGCCGCTCCGGCGAGTCGGCTGTCCCAGTCCATGGCCGTCATCCTGAGCTCACTGATCCTGGGCCAGTCACTGGGGTCGATGATCTCGGGCACCCTGGCCGACTCCCTGGGTCACCAGGGGGCGTTCACGTTGGCCACACTGGGCGCGCTGATCTCCTTCGCCGTCACGACCCTGGTCATGCGCACCCGCTGGTACGGCCGCGGCGAGGAGGGCCCCTCCCATCCCACGGGCGTCACCGAACCCGTTTCCTGAGCCCCGCCCGTGTGCCACGGAACCGGGGTCGGCTCCGGTCCGGCGACCCCGTCCGGGCGGTGGCCGTCGTCCCCACTCGGGGTTACGCTCGATGACCGTGCTCGACCTGTCGACCCCCTTCGGCCCCCGCCGCAAAGAGGTGCCCGTGCCCCAGCTCAACGGGCTCGCCCGTATCACCCTGTCCGTGCGCGACCGTGGCGAGAGCGTGCGTTTCTACCGCACGGTCCTAGGTTTTCGCGTCCTCGCCAAGCACGACCACGAGGGCACGCTCCGCACCGAATGCCGTCACCCGGCCTCGGGGCTGCTGTTGGCGCTCATCCAGCACCGCGACAACTTCAAGGGCAGGTTCGACCGCAGACACTGCGGCCTGGACCGCCTGACCCTCGGAGTGGACGACCTCGGTGAACTGGAGGCGTGGGAGGAGCGCTTCACGCAGATGGACGTGGAGCACTCCCCCGTGATGCACGGCGAGGAGGGTTCCACGCTGCTCTTCTACGACCCGGACGGTACCGAGCTGGCCCTGTTCGCCCGCGCCGAACTCGACGCGGGCGACTCCTGAGGGCGCGACGCCCGTCCCCTACTCCGTCCCGACCAGCTTCATCCGCACATCGCGCTCGGCCAGGTCGTCCACCGCGGAACGGGGCAACCGGTCGTCGGTGATGATCAGGTCGAACTCCTCCAGCCTGGCCACCCTGAAAGTACCGAACTTGCCGTACTTGGTGCTGTCGACGGTGAGCACGCTCTTGGAGGCGATCCTCAGCAGCTCCTGCTTGGCGATGACCTTGGCCTCGGAAGGGGTGGTCGACCCGCGTTGGGCGTCCCAGGAGCTGCTGGCGATGAAGGCCAGGTCCACGTTCACCTGACGCAGGAACTCCGCGGTGAAACGGCCGACCGAGGAGTGGTCGGAGTGCGAGACCAGTCCTCCTGTGTGGATCAGCTCGATCCCCGGATACTCCATCAGGTGGCCGACGACGTTGAAGTCGCTGGTGATGACGGTCAGACCCACCTTGTCGGTCAACAACGGGACCATCTGCAGCGTGGTCGTGCCCGCGTCCAGGTAGATGGTGAAGTTCTCCCTGACGAGGTCGGCCGCGGCCCGCGCTATGGCCCGCTTGGCGGGTACCTCCAGCTGGGCCTTGGCGAGGTAGGAGGGCTCGCTCTTGAGCCGCGCCGCGAGTCTGACGCCCCCGGTCACCGACAGGACCTTGCCGTCGTTCTCCAGAGCCTGGATGTCACGCCGAACCGTCATGTGGGACACGGACAGCATCGACGTGAGCTCGTTGATGCTCAACACGTGGCGCTCCTGGAGGAGCTTGAGAATATGCTCTCGTCGCTGGTCCGGAATCATCGTTCGCCTCACACTCCAGGGGGACGGCCATGAGAGCGTCGTGCGGTCACGACGCCATGTAACAGAGTTTCCCAGCCCGGCACACCGCTTCGGGGCCCGGGCGACGTGAGTCCGCTCGCACTCGCGGCGCACCGGCTCACCGGACCGCTCCGGTGAGCGTTTTTCCTGTTTACACCACACGCGTCAGGAGTTTTTGCCACCCTGGGCGCAT
>CALGOD010000651.1 GCA_937957845.1 uncultured Nocardiopsis sp. | reverse complement strand
GGGCGGGGCGCCGGCAGAAGTCCCAAGCGGGGATCACGTGATCTGTGGGATCACCTCCGCCTCCAACACAAGGCTAGGAGCGGGCAATCCCCCCTTGACCCGATTCTTCGCGTGATCCGAATTACGGTGCGCGAAAGCCCGGATCGCAGGGGGTTTCGTCTCCTTGTGACGCCGACCATGCGGCCGGAGACCCCAGGGGTCTCCGGGTGCCGGGGACTCCGCCTCCACGGAGAAGGCGTGTCGGGACGACCGTGTGTCGCGCATGGGGCGAAGGGCACGGTCGCCGGAGCGTCGGTGGACTTCCTCGACCCGATACGGCCGGTGCGGTCCGTGACGAGACGACGTCGACCGCGATGAGTTCTCGTCGGGAGACGGGTCTGTCCCGGTGAGGGTCGTAGACGTCGTGCGGCCCCGCCGGGTCGCGCAGCAACGTACGGAGGACACCATGGCCAGCACATCGAACGAGCCGACCGCAGAGCTTCCCGGTCGTCCGCCCGTCGTCGACCTCGACACCTGGCGGAGCGCCCGTGAGGAGCTCTTGGTCCGGGAGAAGGCCCACACCCGCGAGGGCGACGCCATCGCCGCGGCCCGCCGGCGGCTGCCGATGGTGGAGTTCGACGGGACGGTCGAGGTCGTGGGGTCCGACGGCCCGGTCCCGTTCCTGGAGCTGTTCCAGGGCCGCGAGGAGCTCGTGGTCTACAAGCACATGTGGTACGACGGTGCGCCGCACCAGGGCCAGTGCGAGGGCTGCACCACCACCGCATGGCACCTGAGGGACGCCGTCTACCTCAACGCCCGTGGTGTCTCGCTCGCCTTCTTGACCACGGGCCGCTGGGAGGAGGTGGCCCCCTACGTCGAGTTCATGGGCTACACCGAGCCTTGGTACTCGGTGCGAGGAGTGGAGGCACCGGTCGGCGACGGTATGGGCTCCCTCACCTGCTTCCTGCGTGACGGTGACCGCGTGTTCCTCACCTACTCCACGACGGGCCGTGGCAACGAACGGGTCAACGCCTCCCTGGGACTGCTCGACATGACCCCCCACGGCCGCGGCGAGGCGTGGGAGGACCGTCCTCCGGGACGGCCCGAGGGCGGTGAACCGTGCTGGTCCTGGCGCTCGGACGCGGAGGGGAACGCCACCTGGGGCCCGACCAGCCGCCCCGTACCGCAGTGGACCCGGCCGGGCGCGACCCCGGTGCGGACCCTCGGCCGTGACGGTCACCACCACTGACGCCTTCGCCGCCCCTGTCACCCGAGGGGAGTGGACCGTCCTCGACCTCGGGTGCACGCGCGAGGACGACGGGGTGAACCCACCAGATCCCCTTCCGGGGAAGGGAAGCCGGGACACGCTCCGGTGGCCTCGGCCGCTCTGAGGAAGGGGAGGCCACCGAGGATCGAAGGATTCCTGACAGGTCGTTCGTGAAGTTTTTGGCCGTGTGTGCCCGACCGTCCGAAGAGGATGGGTGAACCTTGATGGAGGGATGACGGGAGATCCTCCCCACAGGAGTCACCTCCGGAAAGGGTCCGACATGCGTGAACGTCCACCGAAGGGGCCTCGGCGATCCCGGCGGGGAAAGAGGAGTCACTCCGGGATCCCGCAGGTCGGCGGTGTCGTGGTGGCGCTGGCCCTGGCCGTGGCCATCGCCTACGGGATGACCGTGTTCATCGGCGATGCCACCGGGGTGGGAACCGCGGACCGACCGAGGGACGAGCCAATCTCCTGATGAAATGAAACGTTCTGGAAATTTAACCATTTAATTTATTGT
>CALGOD010000650.1 GCA_937957845.1 uncultured Nocardiopsis sp. | reverse complement strand
CCACCAGGTATGACAGCAGATACGACAAGGACCTTCGGCTTGAGCTTTTTGAGCCGAAGGTCCTTTATGTCGTGTCAGATGTCCCGTTCCTCCAGGCCGTGGGGAGCGTTCAGGAGGTCGTCCAGACGCTCGGAGGCACGCTCCCAGCTCCAGTTCCGGGTCACCCACTCCCGGCCGTGTGCGCCCATCCGGGCGGCGCGCTCGGGGTCCTTCAACAGCCGGATGACGGCTCGCGCCGTGGGTCCGGGCAGGGAACCGTCCACGACCAGGCCGGTCCGGCCGTCCAGGACCGCGTCGGGGGCGCCGCCGGAGTCGCCCGCCACCACGGGCAGGCCGCAGGCCGAGGCCTCCAGGTAGACGATCCCCAGTCCTTCGGCCTCCAGACCTCCCAGCCGAGTGCGGCAGGGCATGGCGAACACGTCCCCCGCGTCGTAGTGCAGGGGCAGTTCCTCGCGGGGCACCGGTCCCGTGAAGATGACGGAGTCCATGCCCCGCGCGGCGGAGCGCAGCCGTTGCCGGTGGGGACCGTCGCCGACGATGAGCAGGGCGGCGTCGGGTACGTCGGCCAGGATCCGCGGCCAGGCACGGATCAACATGTCCTGGCCCTTGCGCGGCACGAGGCGGGACACGCACACCACCACGGGACGCTCGCCCAGCCCATGACGTCGTCGAATCCGATCACCACCGCAGCCGGGGCGGAACTGCTCGGCGTCCACCCCGGGGGCGAGCGGGCGCATGCGCGAGGCCGCGTCGGGGGTCAGGGCCCGGGCCAGGCGGTTCCTGGTGTACTCGCCCAGGTAGGTGATGGCGTCGGTGTCCCGGCCGATACGTCGCAGCGCCTCCCGGGAACCGGGCAGCGCCGCCCACCAGCTCTCGTGACCGTGGCTGATGGCGATCTGTCGCTTGACCGGGCTGTTGCGACCCAGTTCGGCGGCCAGCAGACCGAGGGGGGCGGCGGCGCCGTAGACGACGGAGTCGCAGCCCTCCAGTTCGGCGATGGCGCGGGCCCGAGCGGCCACGCGGGGGGTGGGCAGCAGGACACGCGCGGCGTCGCGCACCACGGGAAAGGGTTGACGCAGGTCGAAGTGCGGATCGGCGGCGGCGTCGGCGGGAGAGGGAGAGGAACAGTAGACCACGACCGACCCCTCGGGGCGGCGCAGTGCCATCTCGTGGACGAAGGACTCGATGCCTCCGGTCTTGGGAGGGAAGTCGTTGGTGATGATCAGGGTTCGCGGCACAAGGGGAAGTCTAGAACTCGG
>CALGOD010000649.1 GCA_937957845.1 uncultured Nocardiopsis sp. | reverse complement strand
CCTGTGGTTCGGCTGGTTCGGGTTCAACGCCGGTTCCGCCTACGCCGCCGACGGCACCGCCGCGTTGGCCCTGGTCAACACCCAGGTCGCGGCCGCCGCGGCGACGGCGGCCTGGATGCTCGTCGAGCGCTTCCGGTACGGCAGGGTCAGCGCTCTCGGCTTCGCCTCCGGTGCCGTCGCGGGCCTGGTGGCCATCACCCCCGCCGCCGTGGACGTCACCCCGCTCGGCGCGGTCGCGGTCGGCGCACTGTCCGGCGCCGTCTGCTCCTACGCGATCAGCTGGAAGTTCAAGTTCGGGTACGACGACGCGCTCGACGTCGTGGGCGTCCACATGGTCGGCGGCGTCATCGGCTCCCTGGTGCTCGGACTCCTGGCCACGGGGGTGGCCGGTGGCGTCGACGGCCTGCTCCATGGCGGTGGCCCCGGCCTCCTGACGGTTCAGGCCATCGCGGTCGCCGGTGTCACGGTCTACTCCTTCGCCGTCACGTGGGTCATCGCCAAGGGCATCGAGCTGCTCGTGGGGTTCCGTCTGCCGACGGAGATCGAGACGAACGGACTGGACCACGAGCTGCACGCGGAGTCCGCCTACGCCTTCGACGAACTGGACCAGTGGGAGGCACGGACGGTCTCCTCGCCGACGCCTCCGAGCGAGGAGACGGCCTCACCGCGGGTCTGAGCCCGACCCCTCAGCTCAGCGTCGAGGACAGGGTTCCGCGCCATCGACGCGGTGAGGCGTTCCAGGGGCTGACGGAGTGTTCTCCGTCAGCCCTGTTCGTGTGCTCAGCCACTTTTCGCGTCATGTGTGGATATTCCTGGCGCTGTACTGGCCATACTCCTTGCGTCGGTTCGATACCCTTTCTTGGCGGTGCGGCGTTGGAGCGCGATCGCGCTCCGCCGACGGCGGTGGTCCTGCTTCTCACGGAACCGCCCAAGCTCTCTCTCGAAGGACACACGGTAAAACCGGGAGCCGAGCATCCGCGTCCCATGTCATGAACGGGCCAGGGACCGGCCTTTCCTTCCGCCGCCCACCCGGAAACCATGCTGATTCGTACAGTGCCCCGCAGGTCGGGGTCAGGAGGCAAGATGGCGCCGGTCAATCACATCAGGGCTCGCAAGGGCGTACGCGTCGCGTCCGCCGCCGCGGGCACGGTCCTCGCGCTCGGCTTGGCCGGATGCTCCATCGACCTCAGCGGTCTGCGCCCGGGGGGCGAGTCCGAGGAGGAACCCAGCCCCGAGGCCGCCGAACCGGTCGCCGCGGCCCCGCTCCTGGAGGAGGCCCTGGCCGACCTCGCCGCCTACCCGGCGCTGACCGCGACCGGACAGGTGGCCGACAGCGTCGGCTCCTCCGACATCCGTGACGCCTCCCTGACCGTCGCGGACTCCGGAGCGGCCAGTGGCACGATCCGAGCCAACGACACCGAGGCGGACGTGATCAGCGCGGACGGCAGGATCTTCCTTCGCACCGCCGAGGACTTCTGGCTCGACCAAGGGGTCTTCGGACCCGACTTCGACGACTTCGACGGCAATTGGGTGCGCGCCTCCAGCACGCAGGCCGGCTTCGACCCGAGCGCCACCCTGGCCCCGCCGGAGCTGTCCGCGATCCTGGGCGGCAAGGAACTGGAGTCGGAGGAGGCGGTGGAGGAGAACCTGGACGGGACCCTCACCTACCGGATCGACCTGGTGGGCGAGCGCGACCAGGTGTGGATCAACGCCGAGACCAACCAGATCCAGCGCATCGCCATCGAGGAGCTCATCCCCGAGGAGGCGGAGAGCGGACCGCAGGTCCGCCTGGACCTGGCCGAGGCCGACCCCGCCGCGGTCGAGGAGCTCTACGACGGCATCATCGCCACCACGGAGGAGGAGCTGACCGGCTCCAGGGACGCCCGTATCGAGGTGAACTGGGACGGCAGCCCCGACATGTCGTGCGAGGAGGGACCCCACTGCACCTGGTCCGGCACGGTGCGCGACGCCGGCGGTGACGGCAGCGGGACGGTCCATGTGCGCATGGACGTGACCTTCAGCAACGACGAGATCGGCGAGCAGACCTGCCAGGACAGCGGCAGCCTGGAGGCGGGCGGCACCCTGGAGCTGTCGTGCAGCGCCGACTACGAGATCGTCAGCTCCGACCCGCAGACCTACCAGATCGGGGGCGAGTCGAAGCTGTCCACACGTGGGCTGACCGGTGGTCAGCAGGAGGAGATGCTGGTCAACCTCAACGAGCAGCGTGAGGCCACCCTGTCGGGAGACTCCTCCGCCGAGGAGGAGGAGAACGGCGACTGACCGCGTGCGGTCGGGGTGTACCGGGGTGATCCCGGTGTCCCGACCGTGAGGTCTCCTCCTCGGCTCGCCGATACTCCAGGACGACCGGGGCGGGTAGGCTGGGAGATCAATTCCGAGACGAAGGACTGGCCACACTCGTGTTCGAGACGCTTTCCGACCGGCTGACATCGGTCTTCTCCTCGCTTCGCGGCAAGGGTCGCCTGTCCGAGGAGGACATCAACGCGACCGCGCGGGAGATCCGCCTCGCGCTGCTGGAGGCGGACGTAGCACTGCCCGTGGTCCGCGAGTTCATCTCACGGATCAAGGAACGCGCGCGGGGAGAGGAGGTCTCCAAGGCCCTCAACCCGGCGCAGCAGGTCATCAAGATCGTCAACGAGGAACTGGTCGAGGTCCTCGGTGGCCAGACCCGACAGATCCGTTTCGCCAAGAACCCGCCGACCGTGATCATGCTCGCGGGTCTCCAGGGTGCCGGTAAGACCACCCTGGCGGGCAAACTCGCCAAGTGGCTGGCGGCCGACCGCAACACACCGCTGCTGGTCGCCGCCGACCTACAGCGACCCAACGCCGTCACGCAGTTGCAGGTGGTCGGCGAACGCGCGGGTACCCCCGTGTTCGCGCCCGAACCGGGCAACGGCGTCGGTGACCCGGTCCAGGTCGCCCGCGAGTCGGTCGAGCACGCGCGCCGCAACAACCACAACGTGGTCATCATCGACACCGCCGGTCGCCTCGGTGTGGACAGTGAGATGATGCAGCAGGCCGCGGACATCCGTGACGCGGTCGAACCGGACGAGATCATCTTCGTCGTCGACGCGATGATCGGACAGGACGCGGTCAACACCGCACAGGCCTTCCTGGACGGCGTCGGCTACGACGCGGTGGCACTGACCAAGCTCGACGGTGACGCGCGCGGCGGTGCGGCCCTGTCCATCCGCCACATCACCGGCCGTCCCATCATGTTCGCGTCCACCGGCGAGAAGCTGGAGGACTTCGACCTCTTCCACCCGGACCGGATGGCCTCGCGCATCCTGGACATGGGTGACGTGCTCACGCTCATCGAGCAGGCGCAGCGCACCTTCGACGAGGCCGAGGTCGAGAAGATGGCCTCGACCATCGCCTCGGACGAGGACTTCACGCTGGACGACTTCCTCCAGCAGATGTCGATGGTCCGCAGGCTCGGTCCGATCGGCAACCTGCTCGGCATGATGCCCGGTATGGGGCAGATGCGTGAGCAGATCGACAACATCGACGACAAGGACCTGGACCGTATCCAGGCGATCATCCAGTCGATGACCCCGGCGGAGCGCGCGAACCCCAAGATGATCAACGGCTCGCGTCGCCTTCGTATCGCCAACGGCTCGGGCACGCAGGTCAGCGATGTCAACGGTCTGGTCACCCGTTTCTTCGAGGCGCAGAAGATGATGCGCAAGATGAAGAACGGCGGCATGCCGGGGATCCCCGGCATGCCCGGGATGCCGGGCGCGGGCGGTGGTAACCGCAAGAAGGCCAAGGCCCAGGGCAAGAAGGCCAAGAAGGGCAAGCAGCGCAGCGGTAACCCGATGAAGGCCCGCCAGCAGGAGGCCGAGCGCGCGGCCGAGCGCCGACGCCGTCAGGAGGAGGGCGCACAACAGCCGCAGCTGCCCCCGGGGCTGGGTGGTGGGAACGGCGGACAGCCCACGCTTCCGCCCGGTTTCGGCGGCCCCAACATGCCGGACCTATCGGACTTCAAGTTCCCCGAGAAGTAGCGGACGGAACACGGGACGCGTCCTCCGCCGTCGGGAGTGTGTCCGGGGGACGGCGCACGCCGCGAGCGCAGTGTGCGCCCATCGGTCATGTTCTAGGATGCGTGTGGTGCTCTCCGCCTCCCGCGCCGCGGACACGACGGGTCATCGGCCCGCCGGGCCCGCCTCGTCGGCGAGTGGACGGCACGGCCGGGAGACCGGCCGGGCGGCCCGTCTACGTTCCGGGGACGGGCCGCCTCGGACCCGGTGTGGTGTCCCGGGAACCCATCGGAGTCTGGCACAATGAGGAGTTGACTAACGGTGCCGGGCCGGCCCTCTAACTAGCCCGCCACCCACGTCTGTCCCGCCGGGCTCCGCAACCCCACGTGGTCCACCCGACGGGAGCACCACGCCGTTAATCGGGAGAAGACCACTCCAGTGGCTGTCAAACTGAAGCTCAAGCGTATGGGCAAGATCCGTACGCCCCAGTACCGCATCATCGTCGCCGACGCCCGCAACAAGCGTGATGGCAAGGCGATCGAGGAGATCGGCAAGTACCACCCCAAGGAGCACCCGAGCCTCATCGAGCTCGACTCCGAGCGGGTCCAGTACTGGCTGTCCGTGGGGGCCCAGCCCTCCGACGCGGTCAAGGTCCTCCTGCGCAAGACCGGTGACTGGCAGAAGTTCAGGGGCCTTCCCGCCCCCGCTCCGCTCCAGGTCGCCGAGCCCAAGGACCCCGAGGCCAAGGAAGCCGCCTTCCAGGCCGCTCTGAAGGAGCTCGTGCTCCCCGGCTCCGAGGGCAAGAAGACCGCCAAGAAGTCCGAGAAGAAGGCGGAGAAGGCGGACAAGCCCGCCGAGACCGCCGAGGCTGAGAAGTCCGAGGGCGAGGCCTGACGTGCTTGAAGAGGCGCTGGAGCACCTCGTGAAGGGGATCGTCACGAACTCCGACGACGTCCAGGTCAGAGCCAAGAGGCTCCGCAAGGGCAAAGTCCTGGAGGTCAGGGTCCACCCCGACGACCTGGGCAAGGTGATCGGTCGCAACGGCCGCACGGCCAAGGCTCTGCGGACCGTCATCGGCTCCCTGGCCGGGGGCCGCTATGTCCGCGTGGACCTGCTGGACCTTCACGAAGTGCGCTGACGCGCCTCACGGGGGCGCCGACCGTTCGCGGGCGGCGCCCCCAGCCGTGCCCGAAGGCGGCACGGCCCCCTCCGCGTGTACGGGTACAAGGACGGGAGTTCCCATGCGACTCGTTGTCGGCCGGATCGGTCGCGCCCACGGCATCCGTGGAGATGTCGCCGTCGACGTGCGCACGGACGACCCCGAGGCCCGGTTCGCCGACGGTTCCGTCCTGGAGACCGACTCCACCGAGGTCGGCTCACTGACGGTCACCTCCGCCCGGAGCCACAGTGGTCGTCTGCTGGTGCGCTTCAAGGGTGTGGACGACCGCGACGCCGCCGAGGCCCTGCGCGGCACCACCCTGTACGTGGACTCCGCGGACATCGCCCCCCTGGACGATCCGGACGAGTTCCACGACCACGAGCTCATCGGACTGACCGCGGTCACCACCGAGGGAGAGACGGTCGGCACGGTGGAGGACGTCCTCCACCACGCACAGGACCTGTTGGTGATCACCACGGAAAAGGGCGGCGAGGTGCTCGTGCCCTTCGTGGCCGCGCTGGTGCCCGAGGTCGACGTGGCCGGAGGCCGCATCGTCCTGGATCCGCCGACCGGTCTGCTCGACCTCGCCGACTGAGGGAGCACACCGTGCGTATCGACATCATCAGCATCTTCCCCGACTACTTCGGTCCCCTGGAACTGTCCCTGATCGGGAAGGCCCGCGCGTCCGGCCTGCTCGACGTGCGGGTGCACGATCTGCGCACCTGGACCCACGACCGGCACAACACCGTGGACGACACCCCCTACGGCGGTGGTCCCGGCATGGTGATGAAGCCCGAGCCGTGGGGCGAGGCGCTCGACGAGGTCGTGGCGGACGGACCCGCCCGCCTGATCCTGCCCACCCCCAGTGGTCGTCCCTTCCGTCAAGCGGACGCCGAGCGGCTGGCCAAGGCGGAATGGCTGGTCTTCGGCTGCGGCAGGTACGAGGGCATCGACTCCCGGGTCGCGGCCGACGCGGCCGGGCGGATGCCGGTCGAGGAGATCAGCATCGGCGACTACGTGCTCAACGGTGGGGAGTCCGCGACCCTGGTCATGGTGGAGGCGATCACCAGACTGCTGCCGGGGGTACTGGGCAACACCGAGTCCGTGGTGCAGGACTCCTTCGCCTCCGGCGGTATGGAGAACCTGGTGGAGGGGCCGGTCTACACCAAGCCCGCCACCTGGCGAGGCCAAGAGGTGCCACCGGTACTGCTGTCGGGCAACCACGGGGCCGTGGACCGTTGGCGCCGTGACCAGGCCCTGCGCAAGACCGCGCGCAACCGCCCCGACCTGGTCGAGGCACTGCCGGAGGAGGCCCTGGACCGGCGTGACCGGGAGGTCCTGGCGGAGGAGACCGTTCGAGACGCCACCTGAGGTGTGGCAGACTGTATGGGTTCCCCTTGGTGACCGGTGGCATCCGCATGCCGGCGGCACGACGTCGGCCTCTGTGACGGTCACCCGGGCGGTTCGCAAGTTCAGACCCATGTAGGTCCCTCGCCCGCGCACCCCTCCCCCGACGGGGACAGGACGCGGAGCGCTATCGATGAGGATTCGCCAGATGCACACCGCCATTCAGGAGCTGGAGAAGGCCCAGCTGCGTTCCGACGTCCCGGAGTTCCGTCCGGGTGACACCCTCAACGTCCACGTCCGTGTGACCGAGGGCAACCGTACCCGTGTCCAGGTGTTCAAGGGTGTGGTCATCCGACGCCAGGGTTCGGGCAGCCGCGAGACCTTCACCGTCCGCAAGGTGAGCTACGGCGTGGGCGTGGAGCGCACCTTCCCCATCCACACCCCGGCCATCGACAAGTACGAGGTCGTCGCCCGCGGCCGCGTGCGTCGCGCCAAGCTGTACTACCTGCGTGAACTGCGGGGCAAGGCCTCCCGCATCCGCGAGCGCCGCGAGCCCGCGGCCAAGTAGGCGGCGACGTCCGACGCGTCTTCCCACGGACCGAAACCCTGCGTGCCCGACGGGTTGCAGGATAGGCTTCGGCTCGATGAACAAAGACGATGAGGACCTCGGCTCGGACGGGGTTCAGGACGAGGATTCCGCCCGGCCGGGACCGAAGGAGCACAGCTCCACCACTGGCTCCCGGGAGCACGACGTGCCCCCGGGGGCCAGTGGTGTCTCCGAAGCCGGTGACCAGGGACCCGAGGCGAAGGCGCCCACCAGGAGGAGCAAGTCCCAGAGCCGAGAGAAGCAGGCGCCCTTCTCGACCGACGTCCCCATCCCGCTCGTGATCGCCCTGGTGTTGGCGTTCGTGATCAGGACCTGGCTGGTACAGGCCTTCTACATCCCCTCCACCTCGATGGAGAACACGCTGCTGGTCGGCGATCGCGTCCTCGTCAACAAGGTCGTCTACCAGATCCGCGACATCGAGCGCGGCGAGGTGGTCGTCTTCAACGGCGACGGGTCATGGGACGATCCGAACACGGTCTCGGTCCCCGAACCGACCAATCCGGTCTCGGGGGCCTTCACCTGGCTGCAGCAGCAGATGGGGGCGGCCCCCACCGGCAAGGAGTACATCAAGCGGGTGATCGGCCTGCCGGGCGACACCGTGGAGTGCTGTGACGAGCAGAACCGCGTCATGGTCAACGGGGTCCCCCTGGAGGAGGACGCCTACCTCTATCCCGACAGTGTGGCCAGCCATACGGAGTTCGGACCGATCGAGGTGCCCGAGGGCCACCTGTGGCTGATGGGGGACCACCGGGCGATCTCCTCCGACTCGCGACTGAACCAGAACAACCCCGGGGGCGGGGCCGTGCCCATCGACCACGTGGTGGGCCGGGCGTTCGTGATCATCTGGCCGTTCGGCCAGGCCGGTTTCCTGAGCGCACCGGAGTCCCTCAAGGAACTGGACGCCGCCGAGGGGTGAGGTGCTCGCTCCCCTCGGTGTCGTGGGCGAAGCGCTTCGGCGAGGGTACGGACAGGGTCCTGTCACGGGCCCCG
>CALGOD010000648.1 GCA_937957845.1 uncultured Nocardiopsis sp. | reverse complement strand
CTCGACGGCACCGAGGTGGCCGCCGACCACGACGACCTGGGTCCGAACATGGCCCCGGCCGTGCTGCTCGCCGCCTTCCTCCTCGCGTTGCTGCTCGCGGCCCCGCTCGCACCGGTGCGGCGTGTCCGCATCGGCGGCTACCAGGGCAGGCGTCGCAGGCAGTAGAGGAGAACCCGGTGGTCCGCCCCGCCCGACTCGCGAGGGCCCGGCGGATCACCAGGGCGAACTCTCCTGGAACCGTGCCTGACGGAAACTTCCCGGCCACTCCGTCGTAGGCTTTCCCTCCATGAGAACCCCGCTAGTCACCGACGACCTGGCCCCGGCTCTGGCCGATCAGGTCCTGGCACTCGCCGAGTCCGCCCGCGCGTCCGACGGCGTCGCCCCCTTGTCGGAACACACCCTGCTCCGCATCAGACACGGCGCCCCCTCCGGAAGCAGCCGTTTCCATGTGATCGTCGAGGATGAGCACGCGGTGGGCTTCGCGTTCGTGGAACGCGCCCAGGGGGAGCCCGACTCCGGCGAGGTCGTCGTCGACCCCGCCCACCGCGGGCGCGGGCACGGCACCACTCTGCTGCGCTCGGTCCGCGAGGACGCCGGGGCCCGGGGCGTACGCGTGTGGGCGCACGGGCGCACCCCGCAGGCGATCTCGGTCGCGCGGAACAACGGGTGGAACGCCGTCCGCGAACTCCACAAGATGCGGATGCCGCTGCGCGACATCGCCGCCGACGAGGCGGGCGGCCCCTGGGAGGCACCCGAACTCCCCGAACCACGACTACGGCCCGAGGTGGCCGACCGGGTGCGGTTGCGGACGTTCGTCGTGGGACAGGACGAACAGGCGTGGTTGGAGACCAACGCGCGCGCGTTCGCCGACCACCCGGAACAGGGTCAGCTCACCTTGGACGACCTGCTCCAGCGCGAGGTGGAGGACTGGTTCGACCCGAACGGCTTCTTCCTGGCCGCCACCAAGGACGGCGGGATCGCCGGGTTCCACTGGACCAAGGTCCACGCCGACGGCGCCGGCCTCACCGACGGCGAGCCCGTCGGCGAGGTCTACGTGGTGGGTGTGGACCCGGACTGGCAGGGCACCGGCCTCGGCCGCGTCCTGACCTTGAGGGGACTGCGTCACCTGCGCGATGCGGGTCTGCCCTGGGTGCACCTGTACGTGGACGGCTCGAACGAGGCCGCCGTGCGGTTGTACGAGTCACTCGGCTTCGGCATGTGGGACACCGACGTGATGTACGCGCCCCCCGCCGACGAGGCGCCACCGTCTCCCGCCTGACATGCGAAGTGTCACATTTACCGGCCAATTCCCCTACCGCCACGAGAGTGCGACATCCCGTTCATCCTCCGTTCACCTTTCCTGGCACAACTCGTCACCTGACGCGCCTACCTTCACATTCGGCGTGATACGGCCATCGCGCACCAGGTCCGTGACGGGATGGCGGGCCGAAGGCGCGGACCCGCCTCGGGCGGGTGCCGCGAGCCCTCGGCCGCCACGAGACCGCGCACGTACGAAGGTGCGCGGCACGCAACGCATGTTGTCCCGGGCGACCCGCCCTGAGACCTTCCGAACCGGAGTCAACCCATGACGACCACGGACGCGCCCGAGGCGGCACCACCGCCCCGGGGCAAACGCCGGATCGGCGACGTCGCCTTCGCCGGGCTAGCCCAAGGCTCGGGCATCCTGATCCTGCTGATCCTCGCCGGAGTCGCCGCCTTCCTGATCATTCAGGCCTGGCCGTCCCTGAGCGCCAACACCGTGAACTTCCTGACCACCAAGGAATGGGCCCCCAACGTCCGCGAGGAACCGGCGTTCGGTGTGGCCGCCCTGGCGTTCGGCACCGTGCTCGCCGCGGCCATCGCCCTCTTGATGGCCCTGCCGGTGGCGATCGGCATCGCCCTGTTCATCGTCTTCTACGCGCCGCGCAGACTGGCATCGTTGCTCGGCTACCTGGTGGACCTGCTGGCCGCCATCCCCAGCGTCGTCTACGGCCTGTGGGGCATCGGTTTCCTCGCTCCCCAGCTGGTCCCCGTCTTCGACGCCATGACCCGCCACCTGGGCTGGATCCCGCTCTTCGCGGGGCCGGCGTCCACCTCCGGTCGCACCATCCTGACCGCGAGCGTGGCCCTGGCCGTCATGGTCCTGCCGATCATCACCGCGATGTCGCGCGACGTGTTCCGGCAGACTCCCCAGGGGCACCGCGAGGCCGCACTGGCCATGGGCGCCACCCGTTGGGAGATGATCCGGCTGGCGGTGCGCCCCTGCGGCAAGCCGGGGGTGAT
>CALGOD010000647.1 GCA_937957845.1 uncultured Nocardiopsis sp. | reverse complement strand
CGGCGCAGCCGTTTGACGGTCAAGGGATCGAAGGCCAGGGCCTCGGGCCGGTCGACCAGCCCGTTCAACAGTTGGTAGTACCGGGTCGCGGAGAATCCGAACTCGTCACGGATCGCCTGCTCCTTGGACCCCTCGAACTTCCACCACTGGCGTTCGAAGGCGAGGATGCGCTGTTCGCGCTCGGCGAGGGCCGACTGATCGTCCTTGGTCGGACCGATATGCGGCATGGGACACCCCCTGAACGGGAAATTGGTTTGTCCGGATCGGCCTGACTCATGCTAGCGAGTCGACATGCCCGATGCGGGCTCGAAACCGTAGGACTAACACCGGAGATACAGTTGCGTTCCCTACCGCCGGGCCACTTGTCCACGCCGGAATCCTGTGCTCATGACAGAATTACGAGGGTCCGGGGAGGGCCGGGTGGAACGTCGACCGCATCGTTCGAGGGAGCCTGACGTGCTCGGGGGCAATAGCCGTAACAGGACACACACACGCCACGCGGGGGGCGGAACCGCTCCACCCTGGGCGGTCGTCGCCATCGCCGCCACCGTACTCCTCGGTCCGACGCAGACTCCGGTCGCGGCCGACGCCATCCCCGACTTCCGTCCCGAGCAGTGGGGACTACAGGCCATCGCCGCACAGGAACTGTGGGACGACAACCTCGGCCAGGGGATCACCGTCGCGCTCCCGGGGGCCTCCGTCAACGAGGAGCACCCCGACCTGGTCGACAACATCCGGCTGGACACCGAGTTCGGCGACAACGACGGCGACATCGAGAAGGGGAACGCCGCCGCCGCCCTGGTCGCGGCACACGGACACGGTATGGACGCCGAGGGCGGTGTGCTCGGAGTGGTGCCCGGGGCCACCCTGCTGGTCCTACCGGCCGGCGGGCGGTTGCCCTCCGCAGTGCGCTTCGCCGCGCAGGAGGGCGCCCAGGTCATCCTGCTGCCCGAGACCGACGATTCGGTCGACCTGACCGGGGCCACCCAGGACGCGGTCGGCAGGGGCGCGTTGGTCGTCGGCCCGGCCGGTGGACGGCAGGACCCCAACGTGCTCACCGTGGCCGGAACCGACGAGGACGGGGAACTCATCTCCGGTTCGCCCGACGCCGGGGAGATCGAGTTGACCGCTCCCGGCGCCGACCTGGTGACCGCGAACGAGGGCATGGGGCAGACCGAGGTGACCGGTGCCCCGTACGCCGCCGCCCTGGCGGCCGGTGCCGCCGCCCTCCTGCGTTCGGAACACCCTCAGCTGCGCCCCGAACAGGTGCGTGAAGCCCTCGTGGAGGGGGCGCTGCCCGGTCCCGACGGTCTGCCCGCCCTGCACGTGCCCTCCGCACAGCAGCTCGCCAGCGGCGCGGCCCAGGACACCCCCCTGATCGACGAGGACCTCATCGAGCAGCGTGAGCAGTCCGGGAACGTACCGGTGTGGGCGTGGTTCGCCGTGGTCGGCGCCGTCCTGGTCCTGGGCCTTCTCCTGCTGATCGTGTGGGTGCGTCGCTCCACCGCCGACCCCTACGGCGTGAAGGCCGTGCGCAAGGAGGAGGAGCAGAGGATCGCCGCCGAACGCGCCGCGGAGGAACAGTCCGCCGGCCGCCGCAAGAAGGGCGGCCGGCGACGCAAGCCCCGCGGTGGATAGGACCTGGGGGACCTGCCGCGCGAAGCGGAGAACGTCGGAGTCCGGAGAGTCCCGTCCCTTCGGGACCGGGCGTCGTCGCTTCGGCCGCCCGCGCGGGCTCCTCGCACCGAGGGTCTCGCCGTCCGTGCGGCCCCGTCCCGGCCGGACGAGGCGAGAGACGCCTCACCGCGTCGCTGCACGTCATGGGTCTCTCACGGACCGTGTCGCCGTGGATGTGCGTGCATATGTAAGGAACGGTGACCGGTCTTGACGTGGGCACTTCGGGAGACAAGGCTTTGGAGAATGTCACCCGTCGAAGCGTCTCCTCTGCCCTCACGAGGCGAGTCGAGGACCGAGCCCGCACCCGAGTTCCGCAACCTCGTCAACGGACGTGTCCGCCTCTCCGAGTACGACCCCAAGTGGCCCTACCTCTTCGAGAGGGAGGCCGCCAGAGTACGCGAGGCCCTCGGCGACCGCGTCCTGCTCTTCGAGCACGTCGGTTCCACCGCGGTGCCCGGCCTCGCGGCCAAACCCTGCGTCGACCTCCTGCTGGTCGTCGCCGACTCCTCCGACGAACCCGCCTATCTCCCCGACCTCGAAGCCGCCGGGTACTCCCTGGTCATCAGAGAACCCGACTGGTACGAACACCGGGTGTTCAAGGGCGCCGAGGTCAACCTCAACCTGCACGTGTTCGGTCAGGGCTGCGAGGAGGCGGAACGGATGCGCCGGTTCCGCGACATCCTCATCGGCAGCGCCGACGCGCGTGAACGCTACGTCGCGGTCAAGCGTGAGCTGGCCGAGCGCACCTGGGACCGCATCCAGGACTACTCCGACGCCAAGTCCGACATCGTGGAGCGGCTCCTGGCCGAGGCCGATGCGGACTCCGGAGACTGACTCGGGGGAACCGTACGCGTCCAGGTCGGACGCGAGCGTTCCCGGCCACCACCGGATCGGGGCGGACACGCCGTGTCCGCCCCGGTCGGTGTCCTCAGTCCAGTGAACGCAGCTGCTCCTGGAACCACCGCCGCGGCGGCATCGCCACCGCGGCCTCGGCCAGACGCTCCCTGCGCTTGCGCCGCTCCGCCTCGGGCATCGACAGTGCCCGGTGCAGGGCCTCCGCCGTCTCCACGGTGTCGTAGGGATTGACCAGCAGAGCGTGCTCGCCCAGCTCGTCGGCGGCACCCGCCTCATGGGAGAGCACCAGTACGGAGTCGCGCTCCGACAGCACCGGCCCCTCCTTGGCCACCAGGTTCATGCCGTCCCGGATCGGGTTCACCAGCAGGACGTCGGCCAGCTGGTACGACGCCAGCGAGCGCGGGTAGTCGTCGTTGACCTCCAACACCACGGGGGTCCACTCGGCGGTCGCGAACTCGGCGTTGATCTCCTTGGCCTTGCGCATGACGGTCTCGGTGTACGCGCGGTACTCCGGCACGTCCCCCCGACTCGGGTAGGCGAACGCCAGGTGCGTCACCCGACCCCGCCACTCCGGACGGGTGACCAGCAGCTCCCGGTACGCCTCCAGACCGCGCACGATGTTCTTGGACAGTTCCGTGCGGTCCACCCGCACGATGAGCCTGGTGTCGCCGACGGCCTCTTCCAAGGTGGCGCGGCGCGCGGCCACGGTCGGACCGGAGGCGTTCTCCCGCAGCTCCTCCTCGTCCGCGCCCAAGGCGTGCACGCCCAGCTGGATCACCCGACCGCCGTACTCCACGGTGCGGCGATCGAAGTCCACGTCCGCCCGCAGGATCCTCGCGCAGCAGCGCAGGAACGCCTCCACCCACCGCGGGCTGTGGAAACCCAGCCGGTCGGCGCCCAACATCCCCTCCAGGAGCTCGCGTGCGACCTGGTCGGGCAGCATCCCGAAGTACTCCGGGGGCGCCCACGGGGTGTGCGAGAAGTGCGCGATGCGCAGATCGGGGCGCCGGGTACGCAGGATGCGCGGGACCAGCGCCAGGTGGTAGTCCTGCACGGCCACACGTGCCCCCTCGGCGGCTCCCGCCACCAAGGCCTCGGCGAAGGCGTTGTTGTAGGCGGTGTAGTCCTCCCACAGCCTGCGGAAGTGGGATCCGAAGGACGGCTTGTTCGGGGTGTCGTACAGCATGTGCTGCACGAACCACAGGGCCGAGTTGGCCACCCCGGTGTAGGCGCCCTCGAAGGTCTCCCGGGGGATGTCCAGCATGTGGACCCGCATGCCGCCCAGGTCGTGGGTGCGGTCCAGCCGGGCCCCCGGGGCCTCGGCCGCGGCCCGCCGGTCGGCCTCCGACAGCGCGGCGCACACCCAGATGCTGTCGATCTCGGTGGCCACCGAGATCATCCCCGAAACCAGACCGCCTCCGCCGCGCCGATGTTCCAGGGAACCGTCGTCGGTGATCGAGAAGGACACGGGTCCCCTGTTGGCGGCGATGAGGATCTGTGCCTTGTCCACGTGATGGTCCTCTCGAAGATGCGGCTGAAGGGCGGGGGACGGGCGCGGGAGCGCACCCTAATGTCTCGCCTGCCGACAGCGGTCCCAAACCCTCTCCCGGTCAACGGGGGCACTTGTCACATCGGAGGTCGCGTGTCGCCGTGCCCCGCCGGGTCCGTCTCAGCATGTGAGCCACTTCGTGTTACGCCGGTCACGGCCCGTGGAAAAGCGGTCGCCCCGTCCGTTACAGTGACCGTGCGGATCCGAGAGAGGGCCCGCCCACAACTTCATATTGCTCATCCAGAGGGGTGGAGGGACCGGCCCTGCGAAGCCCCGGCAACCATCCCAGCACGCGATGCTCGCGAACCCGCGAGGCGGCTGGGACAGGTGCCAACTCCGGCCTGGGGACAAGGTGTCCACCAGGAAAGATGAGGGGAGACGCCTCGCCATGGCGATTACCGCCACCGAACCCACCTCCGTACGCGCCTTCGGCCCCGGTACCGCGCTCTCCTGTCGCGAATGCGGCCGGCGCTACGAACTCACGCCCCGCTTCGCCTGCGAATTCTGCTTCGGCCCCCTCGAAGTCGCCTACGACTTCGGAACCGTCACCCGCGCGGACATCGAGAGCGGCCCCAAGAACATCTGGCGTTACCGTTCCCTCCTGCCCGTTCCGGCCCACGTCGCCGAGCTGCCCAACATGGCCCCCGGACTGACCCCGCTGGTGAGGGCCGACCGTCTGGCCGCCGAACTGGGCCTGACCTCTCTGTACGTCAAGGACGACTCCGGCAACCCCACGCACTCCTTCAAGGACCGCGTGGTCGCCATCGCCGTCGAGGCCGCCCGCACCTTCGGGTTCACCACCCTGTCCTGCTCCTCCACCGGCAACCTGGCCGGCGCGGTCGGTGCCGCCGCCGCACGGGCCGGCTTCGAGTCCTGCGTGTTCATCCCCGCGGGACTGGAGGAGGCCAAGGGCGTCAGGGCCGCCGTCTACGGTGGCAAGGTCGTGGCGATCGACGGCAACTACGACGACGTCAACCGCTTCTGCTCCGAACTCATCGGCGACCCCGTCGGAGAGGGGTGGGGTTTCGTCAACGTCAACCTGCGCCCCTACTACGGGGAGGGCTCCAAGACGCTGGCCTACGAGATCGCCGAACAGCTGGGCTGGCGCCTGCCCGAGCAGATCGTCGTCCCGATCGCCTCGGGATCCCAGCTCACCAAGATCGACAAGGGCTTCCAGGAGCTCGTCGGCCTCGGCCTGGTGGAGGACCGCCCGTACCGGATCTTCGGGGCCCAGGCCACCGGCTGCTCCCCGGTCGCGCGGGCCTGGGACGAGGGCATCGACGTCATCCAGCCGGTCAAGCCCGACACCATCGCCAAGTCGCTGGCCATCGGCAACCCGGCCGACGGACCCTACGTACTGGACATCGCCAAGCGCACGGGCGGATCGGTGGAGCACGTGGGCGACGACGAGATCGTCGACTCCATCAAGCTCCTCGCCCGCACGGAGGGCATCTTCGCCGAGACCGCCGGTGGGGTCACCACCGGTGTGCTGCGCAAGCTCGTCCGCGAGGGTCGACTCGACCCCGAGGCCGAGACCGTCGTGCTCAACACCGGTGACGGGCTCAAGACCCTGAACGCCGTCGACGCCGACGTGAGCGCCACGATCAAGCCCTCCCTGAGCGCCTTCACCGGCGCCGGTCTGGCCTGACCGCGTTCGCGGGCCCATCACCCGAACCCGTGTCGGCCGGGAACGCCGATCCCGTCATTCTCCACCGGAAGGAAGTCCGTATGAGCGCCAGTGTTCGCGTGCCCACCATCCTGCGCACCTACACCGACGACGCCGCCGAGGTCACCGCCAAGGGCGCCACCCTCGCCGAGGTCATCGACGACCTGGAGGCCAACTACCCGGGCATCCGTGCCCGCATCCTCGACGACGACGGCAAGGTGCGCCGCTTCGTCAACGTCTACGTCGGCGACGAGGACGTGCGTTTCGACAAGGGCCTGCAGACCGAGGTCGCCGAGGGCGCCCAGGTCTCCATCATCCCGGCGGTCGCCGGGGGCTGCTGAGCCGCGTCGGGCCGTCCTCGGGGTGGTCCCGGTCCCGCGAAGGGGCCGGGACCACCCCTTTTCTCAGGGGACGGAAATTCCCGTGCCCGAAGGACCCCGCGTCCCTAGCCTTGATCACATGACCATGGACATCCGATTCTTCGAGGACGGCGACAGGGAGGCGGTGACGGCTCTGGCGCTGCGTGCGTGGGAGCCCGTGCACGCCTCGCTGCGGGAGGTCCTGGGCGAGGAGCTCTACCGGACCCTCGTCCCGGACTGGCGACGTGCCCAGCGCGACGAGGTGACCGGGAGCCTGGACGCCGAGGAGCAGCACGTGTGGGTGGCCGAGACCGACGGCATGGTCGTCGGGTTCACCGTGGCCAGGCTGCTTCCGGAGGACGACATGGGGGAGATCCATCTTCTCGCGGTCGATCCCGCCCACCAGGGGCGGGGGATCGGGACCGCGCTGACCGAGGTCGCCACCGACTGGATCCGCGACCAGGGCATGGCCGTCGCCATGGTCGAGACCGGAGGGGACGACGGACACGCTCCGGCCCGCGCCGCCTACGAGCGTGCGGGCTACACCAGGCTGCCCGTCGCCCGGTACTTCCGGAGGCTCTGAGGCACGCACCGGATCAGGGTCGCCGACCACGCGGGCGCACCCTCCCCGAACGTTCGCCGGGAGTTCGCGGAGTTGTCCGCCCAGCGCGAAAGCCCTCGTGTTATGCGGTATTCACGCAGGTAAATGCGGGAATGGGGGCAAGAGGAATCGTGATCACGGCGTTTGCACTCTCAGGGTGCGAGTGCTAAAAAGAGAGTTGGTTAGCACTCGACTTGGCTGAGTGCTAACCGGAACGGGGCTGCGAGGTCGCGGCGTCCGGCAGCAGGGTTGCCGGATCGCACGCGGTCGTCCGTCGCGGGCGCACGCCTCGTCCATCGCGTATCAGCCCGGTCACGGGAGGACAAGAACTCAATGGCAGCCAAACTGATCGCGTTCGACGAAGAGGCCCGTCGCGGCCTCGAGCGCGGCATGAACCAGCTCGCTGAAGCCGTCAAGGTCACGCTCGGCCCCAAGGGCCGCAACGTCGTTCTGGAGAAGAAGTGGGGCGCCCCCACGATCACCAACGACGGTGTCTCCATCGCCAAGGAGATCGAGCTCGAGGACCCCTAC
>CALGOD010000646.1 GCA_937957845.1 uncultured Nocardiopsis sp. | reverse complement strand
ACGAGCAGGAGGGTGTTCACAGGTCGCGTTCGTGGGAGGCCCAGGCCACGTGCGACTCGTGCAGGGTCACCGTGATCCCGTCCAGACCGCGTGCCGTCGCGTCGAGCCGCTTCACCAGCCGGTCGGTGATCACGCCGGCCAGGAACTCGGTGCTGGTGTTGACCCCCGCGAACTCCGGCACCTCGTCCAGGTTGCGGTAGTCCAGTTCGGCGAGCACGGCCTTGAGTTCCCGCGTGGCCAGGCCGATGTCCACCACGAGGTTGTCCTCGTCCAGTTCGCGGCGGCGGAAGGTGGCGTCCACGGTGAACGTCGCCCCGTGCAACTGCTGGGCGGGGCCGAACACCTCGCCCTGGAAGCTGTGGGCGATCATGATGTGGTCTCGGACGGTGAGGCTGTACAAGGACGTGCTCCTTGGTCGTCGTGACATGGAACCGGAAGCCCTCCAGGGTCCCGGCGGACGGGGCGTCGCGCCCCGGTGTCTCACCCCTGCCCGTAAACGATCCGGTGGCACAGGGCGGACAGCGTGCCGTCGGCCAGGCGCGGCATCACCGACGGCAGTTCCTCGAAGGGGCTCTCACCGGTGAGGAGGACCTCGAAGGCCGGGTCGGCCAGCAGTTCCAGGGCCAGGTCGAGACGGTCGGCGTGGGTGCGCGACCCCCTCCTGGCGGGTGCGATCGCGCCGACCTGGCTGGAGCGCACGGTCAAACGGCGCGAGTAGAAGTACTCGCCCCGCGGTACGTCGACCCGCCGGTCCCCGTACCAGCTCAGCTCGACCACCTCGCCCTCGACGGCGACCAGTTCCAGTGACCGCTCCAACCCGGCCCCGGTGGCGCTGGTGTGGAAGACGCGGTCGCGTCCTTCGTCGGCGTCCTCGGGGAGGGAGAAGTCCACTCCGAGTCGTTCTGCCACGCGTGCCCGTCCGGGGTCGGTGTCCACCAGTTGCACCCTGACCCCCGGGACCCCGGCGGCCAGCCGGGCCACACAGCAGCCCACCATCCCCGCCCCGACCACCGTCAGGCGGTCGCCCACCAGGGGAGGGGCGTCCCACAGGGCGTTCACCGCCGTCTCCACCGTTCCGGCCAGTACCGCGCGTTCGGCCGGGACGCCCTCGGGCACGCACCGCACCGCTTCGGCGGGGAGCACGTACCGGGTCTGGTGCGGATACAGGGCGAAGACCGTGCGCCCGGTCAGTTCGGGCGGACCCTGCTCCACCACGCCGACGCTGAGGTAGCCGTACTTGACCGCGCCGTCGAAGTTCCCCTCCTGGAAGGGCGCCCGCATCAGCCGGTGCTGGCCGGGCGGTACGCCCCCGCCGAAGACCAGGGCCTCGGTGGCTCGACTGACCCCCGAGTACAGGGCGCGCACCAGTACCTGCCCCTCCTTCGGGACGGGCAGTTCGCTCTCGCGGATCTCGCCCATCCCGGGGGACCTCACCCAGAAGGCGCGTGCCGTACCGCTCATACTCCCCCTCGTTCACGTTGCGGCCGTCGTCGCCGGCCGCCGTCGAAGACCTACCCGTGTGCGGGACGGTCGGGCGCGACGAAGGCCCCTTCCCGCCGCGGCGTACCCGGCCCGCTTCGCCCGCTCATCCGCCGGTGGCGGCGGGGACCGGGACGCCTCCGCGGTCACGCCACAGGCCCACGGCGTCACGGCCGAACGACCACACCAGGGCGGCCAGCGCCCCACCGGTCACGGCCACCGCCCCCCACGGGGCGAGCACCTGTGAGGAGGCCACCACCAGGGCCGCCCCCTGCACCCCCGCCACGACCCTGCGCGCCCGGCTGGGCGGCAGCGGGGCGCGCAGCCACGGTGCCGTCCGACCGGCGAGCGCGAACACGTACCGCATCGCGCCGATCGCCACCACCCACGGGCCCAGGAGGAAGGCCGCGTGCACGCTCAACACCAGGAGTAGGAAGGCGTCGGCCTCCATGTCGAAGCGCGCCCCGAAAGGGGAAGCGGTGCGGGTGCCGCGGGCCACCGGCCCGTCCACCAGGTCGAGTACCAGGGCCGCCGACGCCAGTGCCACCACCGGCCACACGTGTCCGCCGTCGGCCACCAGCGCGGTCACCGCGCCGATGAGCAACGCCCGGCAGAGCGTCACCAGATCGGCGGGACCCAACGTGTGCGGTCCCGCCCGGTGCGCCGCCCACGCCAACACCGTGACTCCCAGCACCAGGTAGACGGTGCCGGCCGTCCAGCCGGCCACGCCAAGGCCCACCGTCGACGCGAGAACCGCCAGGACGACCGCCTGCGCGCACGCGCCGGCGGCCAGGACCGGACGGTCATCCACGTGACCCGTCCAGGTGCGGCAGATCGTGGCCCAGCCTGTCGCGCTTGGCGGTCAGGTAGGCGATGTTCTCCACCCGGGCGGGCATCAGCAGCGGAACCCGGCTCACGACCTTGATCCCGTGCTCCTCCAAGGCGCGCAGTTTGTCGGGATTGTTGGACATCAGCCGCACCGACCGCACCCCCAGGTACAGCAGCACGCGCGCCGCCGGGCCGTAGTCGCGCGTGTCCACCGGCAGGCCGAGCTCGGTCGCCGAGTCCACGGTGTCCAGGCCCAGCCGGTCCTGCAGAGCGAGCGTGCGCACCTTGTCCACCAGGCCGATCCCCCGCCCCTCGTGGCCGCGCAGGTAGACCAGAACACCCCTGCCCTCACGCACGACCGCCTCCAGGGCCGCCTCCAGCTGGTCCCCGCACTCGCAGCGCAACGCGGCGAACGCGTCCCCCGTCAGGCACTCCGAGTGCGCGCGGACCAGCACGTCCTCGGCCTCGTGGACGTCCCCGAACACCAGGGCCACATGCTCCTGGCCGTCTTCCCGGTCTCGGAAGGCCACCATGCGGAACGTCCCCCGCCGGGTCGCCAACACCGATTCGGCCACGGCATTCGGGTCCATGCTCTGTTCGCTCATCCATCCCCTCCCGCGTGACAGCGGCCACACACGCCCGGTGCCCACCTTCCGGGGAGTGAAACCCTGATGGAGGGCGGGCACCGAGTGCTGTGGGGAACCGCGGGGGAGTGTGCGCGGTCGCGGCCGCCGGAGGAGTGAGGGGAGTTACTTGCCTCCGACCCCCATCATTCCCTGGACCAAGGAACGACGCGCGAAAAGGTACACCAGGAACAGCGGCACGGTCGAGAGCACCACCGCCGCCAGCAGACCGGGGATGTCGATCCGGTACTGGCCCTGGAACTCGAACAGTCCCATGGTGATCAGCCGCTTGTCCGGCGACTGGGTCAGGATCAGCGGGAACAGGAACCCGTTCCAGGCCTGGAGCGCCGCGTACACGGCGATGGTGCTCAGACCCGAACGCGACATCGGCACCACCAACTGCAGGAAGGTGCGCACCGACCCCGCGCCGTCCAACGCCATGGCCTCGTACAGCTCCTCGGAGATGTCGCGCATGGACCCCACCAGGATCAGTACGCACACCGGCAGGGCGAAGGCCGCGGTGGGCAACACGATCGCGGTCAACGTGTCGTACAACCCCAGCTGCACGATGATCAGGTACACCGGTACGATCACCGCCTGTGACGGGATCGCCAGCCCCAGCAGGAACACGCGGAACACGCCCGTGGTCCACCGGGTGCGCGAGCGCACGATGGCGAAACCCGTCATGGAGGCCAGCGCCACCACGATCGCCACCACGGCGGCGGTGACGATCGCGGTGTTGAGGACGAACCCGAGCAGTCCGTTCTCGATCGCCCTCCAGTAGTTGCCCAGGGTCGGATCGGTCGGCGGGGTGAACGGCCCCGAGGAGGTGTAGTTCTCGGCGCGCTGCACCGTGGCTATCAGCAGCGCGTACAGCGGCAGCGCCACGATCACCAGCCACAGCGCGACGCCCATTCCGGCCAGGACGTTGGGGCGGTCGCGCTTGGACCTTCCGCGGGTCGGGGTCGGTCCGGTGCGGGCAGGGCCGGGGCGCTGTCGGGCGGGAGACCCGGAGGGGCCCTCGGCGAGACGGACGGTCACAAGCCCTCCTTGGTGCTGCGCATGGAGCCGAAACCGGTGAAGCGCACCAGCAGCAGGGCGACCAGTGTCGCCACCACCACCAGGGTGAACGCGACGGCGCTGGCGTAACCCAGCTCCCAGCTACGGAAACCGGCCCGGTACATCAGGAAGGGGACGATGGTGGTGTCGGTGCCGGGACCGCCGTTGGTCAGGATCAGCACCGTTTCGAAGTAGGTCAGCGCGCCCACCACCATCAGCACCGAGGAGGTGGTGATGGTGTGCCGCAACTGCGGCAGCGTGATGTGCCAGAACGCCCGAAGCCGTCCGGCGCCGTCGATCTCCGCGGCCTGGTAGAGCGATGCCGGGATCTGCCGCGCACCGCCCTGGTAGAGCAGCATGTGCAGTGGGATGAACTGCCAGGAGCTGACGAAGACGATCACCAGGAAGGCGCTGTTGGAGCCGCCCAACAGGTTGACCGTGGGCAGTCCCAGCACCGGTCCCAGCCAGGCCAGCGGGCCGAAGTTGGGATCGAGCAGGGCGCGCCAGATGATCGCGATCGCCGCCGAGGACAGTAGCAGCGGCAGGAAGAACAGCGCCGAGAGCACCGCCCTGTTGCGTTGCGGGCCGGCGGCCCACACGCCCAGCAGCAGACTGATGGGCGTCTGCACGGCCCAGGTCAGGACGGTCAGCAGCAGGCTCAACCAGATGGCCCGGTGCATCAGCGGGTCGTTGACGAGCCGCGTCCAGTTCTGCAGACCGATGAACTCCGGCGAACCCAGTCCGCCCCAGGACGTCAGGGACAGGTAGGCCACCAGCACCATCGGCAGAGCGGCGAAGATCCCGAAGTACAGCAGTCCGGGCACCGCCCACACCGCACTCGGCCGTCCGGTGCGGGGGCCGGTGGCCCGCGCGGACCTGCCGCGCGGGCCACCGGCGGGGGCGCCGACACCGGCGCCCCCGGTGCCGGTACCACCGGTGGCCGGACCGCTGCGAGCGGCGCCACCGGTGACCGGGCTGCTGGTACCGCTGGTCACAGGGCCGCCAGAGCGTCGACGAACTGCTCGGGCGTGATCTGGCCGTTGAACAGGGACTCGATCTCGGTGACCATCGGCGTGGCCACGTTCGGCGGGAGCGCCTGGTCCCAGGACAACTGGAAGTGCGGAGCGTCGCGCACCATCTCGTACTGGAAGACGGCGAACTCGGGGTTGGGGCTGTCGGCCACCGCCTCCTCGGCGTTGGCGGTGGTGGGCACCTCGCCGTTCTCGACCATGTCGGCCACGTACTCCTCCTGCGACGTGTACTTCAAGAACTCCAGCGCCGCCTCCACGTGCTCGCTCTCGGCCGTGACCGAGAAGTAGTTGGTCGGGTTGCCGACCACGTTGGCGGGGTCGCCCGTACCACCGGGGATGGCCGGGAACTCCACGTATCCCAGGTCGTTCTCGGCGAACTCACGCGCCTGGTCCAGGTGCGTGGAGTACTCCCACGAGCCCATCAGGTGCATGGCGGCCCGACCTTCGGACAGCAGGGTGGAGGCCCCGCCCTCGGTGTACTTCACCGAAGCGTAGGCGTCCCCGAAGGCGCCCCGATCCACCAGGTCCTGGACCATCTCGGCGGCCTCCAGCACGGCCGGGTCACGCCAGCCCTCGGAGTCGCCCCCGTGGATGCGGGCGAACACCTCGGGGCCGCCGATGCGGTCCACCAGGTACTGCAGCCACATCTGCTCGGTCCAGGGGTCGCCTCCGGCCAGGGCGAAGGGGATGACGTCCTCCTCCGTGAAGGCGTCGATCAGGTCCAGAATGTCCTCCCAGGTCTCCGGGGGCTCGACGCCGACATCCTCGAACACGGCGTTGTTGTAGAAGATCATGACCGGCTGCGTGCCGCGCAGGGGGATCCCGTACTGGACCCCGTCCACCTTGCCGGACTCCAGGATGGAGGGGATGAAGGCCTCCGCCAGCTCGGGGTCCTCGGCCAGCAGGTCGTCCAGCGGGTGGAGCATGTCCTGCTCCACGTAGGGCTCGATGCTGCCCGCGCCCCAGTTGAAGAACACGTCCGGCTGCTCGCTGGAGCCCATCGCGGTGCGCAGGCGCTCCTCGTAGTTGTCACCGGGCACCTGGTCGATGACGGCCTCGGTCTCGGAGGCCTCGTTGAACCGGTCGACCGCGCCTTCCTGCACCACGACCAGCGAGTCCTGGTACATCCACACGTGCATGCGGTCGTCGGCTCCTCCCCCACCGCCCTCTCCGCCGGAACAGGCGGTGGTGGCGAGCAGGCAGAGCGCCGCGGCTCCGGCGAGGGAGCTCAGGCGGGGGGTTCTCATGGCGACTCCTCTTTCGAAACTATCGGAGAGTATTTCGAAATATTTGCGCCCGAATGTACGCTGCGACACGGGGAGCGTCAATACTCAAGTGAGAGCTGAGTCACCCCAAACTCCACAACAACCTCATAACCACGTAGGATCAGGCATCGTGAGTGCAGACCCCACCCCCGGTTCCGCGCGGACATCCTCCTCGGAGCCGGTGACGATCTCGAAAATTGCGGAAGCCGCAGGCGTCTCGGTGCCCACGGTCTCCAAGGTGCTCAACGGGCGGGCCGACGTGGCCAGCGAGACCCGGGCGCGTGTGGAGGAGTTGATCCGTCGCCACGGCTACCGGCGACGACGGGGCCCGGGCGGGGGCCGCTCCTCCATGATCGACCTGGTCTTCCACGAGCTCGACAGCGCCTGGGCGATCGAGGTCATCCGTGGCGTGGAGGGGGTGGCGCGCTCCGAAGGCCTCAGCGTCGTGCTGACCGAGTCCGGCGGTGCCCAGACGCCCCGTGACGACTGGGTCGAGGCCGTGCTCGCCCGACAGTCCACCGCCGCGATCCTGGTCTTCTCCGATCTGGCGCCCGAGCAGCGCACCCGCCTGACCGCCCGCGGGATCCCCTTCGTCGTGGTCGACCCCACGGGAGACCCGGGCCCCAACATGCCCTCGGTGGGCTCGGCCAACTGGAACGGCGGCCTGGTCGCCACCCGTCACCTGCTCGAACTCGGCCACCGACGCATCGGTGTGATCGGCGGGCCGCGCCACGTCCTGTGCAGCAAGGCCCGCATCGACGGCTACACCTCGGCGCTGGACTCCGCCGGCCTCACCCCCGACCCCGAGTTGATCCGCTACGGCGACTTCCACGTCGAGAACGGACGCGACCAGGGACGTGAACTGCTCCGGCTGCCGGACCCGCCCACGGCCATCTTCGCCGGCAACGACCTGCAGGCCATGGGCCTGTACGAGGCTGCCCGTGAACTG
>CALGOD010000645.1 GCA_937957845.1 uncultured Nocardiopsis sp. | reverse complement strand
CCTCCAACCGCCGGCCGGAGTGGACCGCGGATCGTCCGCACCGTCGCGGGCCCACACGTGGGCGGTGATCGTCGCGGCCATCAACAGCGTGTCGGAGGACTCCACCCCCTCGTTCGCGCGCAGGACGTTGAGGTCGTGCTTGGGCTTGGTGGCCCTTTCCGTGGCGCCGTCGCCGGTGACCACCCGCAGGTAGCCCCACTCCCACTCGTCGGCGGGGGACCACTCCGCCCCGGTGATCTCCGTGAGCGCGTACTCGCGGCGCTGGACCTTGCGTTTGCGTCCGCCGGCCGAGCCGCCCGACCAGACCAGGCGCACACCGGAATCGTCGATGGTCGCGGTGCCCTCGGAGGTCTGGATGTGCAGGGGCGGTCTCGGGACCAGACGGGTGACCGTGTCGGGGGCGGGGGGCCCGGTGCGCTGCTCGGCGGCGAACCTGATCTGGTCCGCCAGGTACTCGGCGACCAGTTCGTCACCGATCTGTCCGGTGAGCCGGAAGGGCTGCGACCTCTCCTTGAGCGTGGCGCCCACCGCCGCGTAGGGGTCCATCCTCTCTCGTAGCCCCAGGCGCAGGATCCACCCCTTCCTGCGTCCCGCGCCCGGCTGGAAGTCGACCTCCGCGATCACGCCCACCGGAAGGTCGATGCGTCCGAGCCGTTTGAGCAGTGGATCCTTGAACCAACCCTTGGTCAGGTAGCTGATGGCGATCGACTCACCGTCGAACCGCCACACGGCCTGGTCGCCGTGGAGGTCGTCCATGGGTGCCCTCTTCCGTTTCCTGTCCCCCTGCCTAGCAGAAGACCCACCCCCGCGGGAGGGTGTGGTGGGGCCGGAAACGGCCAGGGGGCGTGTCGGGCTCCGGAGCCCTCAGGAGCGCGCGGCCTGCGCCGTACGCGAGTCCGAGCCGAGTCCGGGCGGGCTGGTGATGAACCCCGCGCCCCACGACATGTGCATGGTGGCCAACGCGACGGGGATCATCGGCAGGCCGGCGAGAGGAAGCCCACGACCGAGCGGCACGGCCGCGGCCGTGACAAGGGCCAGGTAGGCGGCCGGGACCAGGAACAACGGCCAGAGGAAGAAGCCGCCGACCGACCCGAGGAGCACGCCGACCAAAGCGACGGGCGGGGCCAGGTAGCGCATGTTGATCGTGCCCTTGTGCTGCCGGGCGACCACTCTGCGCCAACGGCCGTAGTGGAAGTACTGCTTGGCGAGCAGACGCATGTTGCGGCGGGGACGGTAGGAGACCCGCATGCGCGGCTGGAACCACACCGTGCCCCCGCTCTGGCGGATGCGGTGGTTCATCTCCCAGTCCTGGGCGCGCAGGAACGCCTCGTCGTAGCCGCCGACCCGCTCCAGCGCCGACCGACGGAAGACGCCCAGGTACACGGTGTCGGCCGGACCGCCCTCGCCACCGGTGTGGAAGCGCGCGTTGCCCACACCCACCTTGGAGGTCATCGCCGCGGCGACGGCCTTCTCCCACGGGGTCGTGCCCTCGGCCGCCATGATGCCGCCGACGTTGTCGGCGCCTGTCTCTTGGAGCGTCTCCACCGCCACCCTCAGGTAGTCGGAGGGCATCATGGCGTGCCCGTCGATACGGGCGACGATGTCGTGCGAGGAGGCCCTGATCGCGGCGTTGAGGCCCGCCGGGGTCTTCCCGGTGGGATTGTCCACCACCTTGACCCGGGGATCGGCGGCGGCGAGCCCGTCGGCGACCTCACGGGTGCGGTCCGAGGACGGGCCGACCCCGAGCACGATCTCCATTTCGCCCGGGTAGTCCTGGGCGAGGACGTGCTCCACCGCGGCGGCGAGGTGGCGCTCTTCGTTGAGTACGGGCATGACGACGGAGACAGGCGGCCAGGACACGGACACTTCCCAGGGTCAAGACATGTCGGAACTGCGTAGGAGCGTACGCGCGTCAACGGTACTGCACCTGGGCGGCTCGCTCGCCCCGTGACGAGGCGCGTGGGAACCGTCGAGCCGCGCCCTCCCGCGCCGGGCGAGACGGCCGAGGGGCGTCGGCTCAGGTTCGGGCTCGCAACGTCGTGACTCGTTCAGGCGGAGGTTCTGATAACGCAAAGGCCTCAGACACATCTCAAGGCGGAATATCCTCCGGAACCCTTCCTTTCCCAGCAGCGTCAGAGGGGGCGAGGGGGAGACGGAAAGGACAACACGCCGGGGCTCGGCAACCCGCGCACTCGTGCGGAACGGGTGACAACCTAAGGATGTGGACACCGTTGACCGGTTGGGACGGGGATGCCGATGAGCGACGACGGCGCCGAAAAGAACGGACCGGAGGAGCTGCGACGCAAGCGTTCTCTGCCCCTTCCACCCGAGCCCTCTCCCAGGTCCGGACGAGTGACCGTGCCCAGTGCCTCGGCTCGGCGGCGCCGTGCCGGCCTGCTGCTGATGAGCGCGCTGTCCGTGCTGGTCCTGTTCGCCTCGGGGACCTCGTGGGCGCTCACCGGCTGGATGTCGGGCAGCCTCAACCGGTTCGACGTGTTCGGTGGGCTGTCCGAGGAGGGCCGTCCGGAGCCCACAGGTGGCCTGACCTTCCTGGTGATCGGCTCCGACAGCCGTGACGGGACCAATCGGGAGGACGAGGAGGAGCTGAGCCTGGGCTCCACCCCGGGGCAGCGCTCCGACACCATGATGCTGGTACGGCTCAACCACGAACGCGACCGTGTCACGGTCGTGGGCATCCCGCGCGACCTGTGGGTGGACATCCCCGGCCAGGGCGCGGACAAGATCAACGCCGCCTACGCCTACGGCGGGCCTCAGCTGTCCGTGCGGACCGTGGAGTCGCTCACCGGTGTGCGCATCGACCACTACGTCGAGGTGGACTTCCACGGCTTCGTGGACGTGGTGGACGCCCTGGGAGGCATCGAGGTGTGCCTGCCGGAGCCGATCAACGATCCCAAGGCCCACCTGGACATGGACGCCGGAACCCACCAGGTGGACGGTACCGAGGCCTTGGCCTTCGCCCGCACGCGCGCCACCTCCCAGGGGGACCTGGACCGGATCGACCGCCAACAGCAGGTGCTGTCCGCGATGCTCGACAAGGCGCTGAGCACCGAGACCCTCTCCAACCCCGCCAAACTGACGAATTTCCTGGACAGTTCCCTGTCGTCGGTGACCGTGGACCAGGGACTGGACACCAGGACGATCAACGAACTCGCCTACCAGATGCGCGACTTGGACATGGAGGCGGTCGACTTCACCCAGACCCCCATCGCCGACATGGAGCACTGGACCGAGCGTGGGGACGTCGCCCTGCTGTGGGACGAACCGGCCGCACGGGAACTGTTCGCCCGGATCCAGGCCGACAAGCCGATCTCCGGGTCGGAGGAGTCCTCCACCGGCTCCACTCCCGACCCCGGCCACATCCGGGTGCGGGTGTTCAATGGAATCGGCACCCCGGGCCTGGGTTCACAGCTGGACGACGCCCTGCGCACCGCCGGGTTCCAGGTGACCGCCCCGGCGTCGAACTGGAACTCCAGCGACGTCGCCGAGAGCCAGGTGCGTCACGGGCCGGGCAACGAGGCCGCGGCGGAGTACGTGGCCGGAATGATCCCGGGGTCGGAGATCATGGAGGACGCCACCCTGGGCGATGAGCTCCAGATCGTGGTCGGGTTCAATTACAGGACGTTCGAGGCCCCCAAGAGCGGGAGCGGGAACGGGAACGGCGCCCCGGAGGGGGACCCCTCCCCCGAAGAGAGCTCCTCCCCGCCCGTTTCGACCGCACGGGACAACGTCTGCGGGTGACCCAAGGAGGGATTGCCGTGTTCCGCCACCTGGCCGGTCTCCTCGCCGGTGTCGCACTGGCCCCCGGGCGGTGGATCGCCGCCGCGGGGTCGGCGTGCCGCCCCCACCGTCCCTCGCCGTTGAGCACGGCCAACCCGCCCAGCCTGGAGAACTCCACCGCGGTGTCCGGCGAGACCACCGCATCGGTCGGGTGGGTCATCACCGGGATGTCCATCTGGTAGGCGTCGATCTGCCAGGCGGTGGACACCTCCTTGGAGCTGCGGGTCCGACGGGACGGGACGATGTCCACATC
>CALGOD010000644.1 GCA_937957845.1 uncultured Nocardiopsis sp. | reverse complement strand
TCCGGGAGCTCTATACCTCGTTCTATCCGCGCCGCTCCAGTGCGTTCACGGCCCCCTGAAGCATGGAGCGGCCGTAGGGGATCTTGGCGGCGTCGATGATCTCGACGTCGGGGGGAAGCCCGTCCAACAGGGAGGTGGGGGCGAGGCGGTCGACCACCACCACGTCGGCCTGGGAGAGCAACTGCTGCCCCCGGACGGTGATCAGACCCGGATCGCCGGGCCCGCCCCCGACCAGGGCGACGCCGCTGAGACGTTCGCGCCCACGACGGGCGTCGAGCGTTCCGTCGGCGAGCCCGTCGACGACGGCGTCGCGCAGCCCCGCGGCGCGCCGGGGATCGCCCGAGGCGACGACCCCCACCGTGATCCCGCCCGCCGTGCCGCTGGCGGGCGTCCAGGCGGAGGAGGCGTGTCTGTCGTCGGCGCGCACGCACCACACGCGTGCGCCCTCGGCCTCCTCGGCGACGGCGGCGTTGACCTCCGGGTCGTCGGTGGCGGTGTGCACGAGCCAGTAGGCGGGGGCCCCGGGCCCGGCCACGTCACCGGGTGTGTAGGGACGTCGGTACCAGGTCAGACGCCCGGCCGAGGCGAGGTCCTCCAACGCCGCGGACACCGTGGGAGAGATGAGGGTGACCCGTGCGCCGGCGTCGAGGAGGACGGGGATCCGGCGTTGGGCGACCCTGCCCCCGCCGACGACGAGAACATCGCGGTCCTGCATGCGCAGACCAAGGAGATAGGTCACGGGCGCACCCCATTCGGTCGTCCATGGCAGCCCCGGCGGCGGTGGCGGGGTGACGGTGTAAGGCATGCCGACGTCCGGTGGTATCGGCGGTCGCTCCAGGGTACGCCGTCGGACGGGTGTCGCCGTACGCGGGCCGGCGCACGGACGGTGGTCCCGCGCACTCCGAGAGGTCGGTGGCGTGCGGGACCGGCCCGCGTGGAACGGAAGGGGCCGTCAGCGCGCGGTGGACACCCCCGCGTCGTCGAAGGTGGCGACGTCGCGCAGGACACGGGCCGCACCCTGGAGCAGGGGCAACGCCAGCAAAGCCCCGGTCCCCTCTCCCAGTCGCATCTCCAGATCGACCAGGGGACGCAGACCCAGCTGCTCCAGGACCAGGCCGTGTCCGGGTTCGCTGGAGCGATGCCCCGCGAAGCAGGCTCCGACCGACTCCGGGGAGATCGCGGCCGCGACCAGGGCGGCCGACCCCGCGATGACCCCGTCCAGCAGGACGGGCACCCGCAGCGCGGCACCACCGAGGACGAACCCGACCAGGGCGGCGTGTTCGAGTCCTCCCAGGGCGGCCAGGGTCCCGATCGGGTCGGCCGGATCGACCGGGTTCGCCGCAAGGGCCCTTCGCACCACGTCGACCTTGTGCGCGTACATGTCGTCGTCCACACCGGTGCCCCGGCCGGTCGCGTGGGCGGGGTCGGCTCCGGTGAAGGCGCACACCAGCGCGGCCGCCGGAGTGGTGTTGGCGATGCCCATGTCCCCGGTCACCAGGCAGCGGTTCCCCGCCGCGACCAGGTCGCGGGCGACCTCGATGCCGCCCTCCAGTGCCTGGAGGGCCTGTTCGCGGCCGAGTGCGGGCCCCTGTGTGAAGTCGGCGGTGCCGCGCGCGACCTTGCG
>CALGOD010000643.1 GCA_937957845.1 uncultured Nocardiopsis sp. | reverse complement strand
TGTCCACGGACGCTTGAAAGCCTCACCAGGACGACGGGTCCGGTCCGGGGTCAGTGGCTGGTCTCGACGCGGTGCAGTCGCACGTCGAGTCGTCCGTCTTCGAGTTGGGCGGTCATGTAGGTGTGATGGGGTTGTCTGCGACGTTCGGTGGGTGAACCCGGGTTGAGCAGCCGTAAGCCGGTGTTGGTGTGGGTGTCCCAGGGGATGTGTGAGTGCCCGAAGACGAGGACGTCCACGTCGGGGAAGCGTTTCGCGCACCGGCTCTCCCGCCCCTTGGCCGGCCCGGTCTCGTGCACGATGGCGAAGCGCACCCCACCCAGGTCTTCGCGCGCCACCTCGGGCAGCCGCTCGCGTAGCTCGGGTCCGTCGTTGTTGCCGTACACGCCGATGACCCGTGCGGCCCTTTCCTGGAGGGAGAGCAGTGAATCGAGGTCGCACCAATCTCCCGCGTGGATGACGACGTCCGCGTGGTCGACCTCCTTCCATACCTGGGTGGGAAGGTCGCGGGCGCGTCGTGGCAGGTGGGTGTCGGAGATGATCAGCAGACGCATGGTTCGCAGGGTACTGGGGGGCCGGGGCGAGCGCCCTCGTCCGGAGCGGTTTTTCCAGGTGTTCGCCACACTGGCCCGCCGGTTGCCGGTCATGCCCCGCTGCGGAGGTCCGAGGGCTTTTCCTTCCGGCCTGATGTGCCAGGTGTGACCAGGACTCCGTGCCGTCCTCGACGGGAGAGTGATGGCGGTGAAGCCAAGGCGGCGCGCGCCTCCCCGCATCGGAAGAGGCGGTGGAAAAAAAGAAGGAGCCTGCCCTGGACGAATTCCGGCGCTGCTTCACCGACCGCACCGAACTCGGCGAGGCGCTCGAGGCGGCGGCCAGGGAGACCGACAGGGAACGCGTCGCTTTGCCCGAGGTGTCGGTGCGCACGTTGGACGGTCTCAGGTGCAACGCGGCGCTCCCGAAACACCTGGCCGAGCGCACCGTGTCGGCCAGGTCGGCCGATGTGGAAGGTACTCAAAGGCTTCTGAAGGAGCCCACACGCTTCACCCTGTTGTGAGGACGAGAACGCGTTCTTGGTCTTCCCGCAGAGGGCGAGAAGGATGTTTCTCCCCCTCACCTCCGATGGCGATGTGGTGCGGTGACGAATGCGATGTTTCTTTGACGGAGTTCGTGAAGGGCTTCCGTGGATGAACGGTGCCTGAACCCGGCGCTTTTGGGAAAGGTATGTGACGGCCCCGGACAAGCGTGGGGGATCCGCGCCCAGCGGACGTGGGACGCACCATTCCTTCCCCCGCGATGGGTGACCCTTCGAACGCAGAACCGATCATGTGTCCGGAGAGGACGAACGCTCCTTCCCTGGGGCTGAGCGGCTCCCCGGTAACGGAGCGTTGGGAGGCTCCACGATGATCGACCTTGGCATCCACCACGCACGGCCCCTACCCACCACCCCGTTGGCGCAGCCGAAGTGGAAAAGGGAATACCTTCTCGGGCATGGATCATCAGGGAAAGTTTCGTCGGGCAGCGCTTGAGTCGGGCATTCCGGACGACGAGATCAACAGGTTCAGCCGGTATCTTCGTCTGGCGATCGGATTGTCCGGTCGTGGTGATGGTCCTTCGGTCGGGC
>CALGOD010000642.1 GCA_937957845.1 uncultured Nocardiopsis sp. | reverse complement strand
CCGTCTTCCTGGCCAAGCGCGGTGTCGCGGAGTTCTACCAGATGGCCGCCGCGGCCGTGGTCGCCGCGACGATCGGCGTGGCCCTGCTGTGGGTGAGCAACACCATGGACCTGGGCCTCAAGGCCGGGGCCATCATCACCGGGAACATCATGGCCCTCCTGCCTGGACGCCCGTTGGTCTCCAGCCTCCAGGACGGCATCAGCGGCACCTACGTCTCGGCGGCCGCCCGCCTGCTGGAGACCTTCTTCACTCTGGGCGCCATCGTCTCGGGCGTGGCGGCGGTGGCCTACACCGCACAGCGCCTGGGCGTGCACATCGACCTGGAGTCCCTGCCCTCGGCGGGCACCTCCACGGAGATCCCCGTCCTGCTCGGCGCGGCCGGAATCGCGATGGCCTTCGCCATCTCGCTCGTCGTACCTCCCAGGATGCTGCCCATGATCGGCGTGATGGGCGTGATGATCTGGTTGATCTACGCGAACATGCGCGAGGTCCTCCAGGTCCCACCGGTGGTGGGCACGCTCACGGGGGCGATCGCGGTGGGCGTGGTCGGCCACTGGTTGGCCCGCCGCACACGCAGGCCCGTACTGCCCTACCTGGTACCGGCGATCGCGCCCCTGCTTCCGGGGAGCATCCTGTACCGGGGCCTGATCGAACTCACGCAGGGCAGCGCGGGGGCGGGCCTGCTCAGCCTGGCCGAGGCGGTCACGGTGGGCCTGGCCCTGGGCGCCGGGGCCAACCTGGGCGGCGAGCTGGTACGCGCCTTCCAGCACGGCGGCCTCGCCGGCGCGGGCATGCGCAGCCGACCGGCGGCGCGCCGCACACGCGGCGGATACTGACCCCGGCCTCGCCGGCCGGCGGGGCGGATTCCTTCACCGACCTGCGGATCTTCCGTACGGGGAGGGGCAAGCGCGTGCGCCGGCCCCTCCCGGCCGGCCCGAAACACGGTGGACATGTGATGTCAGCCACTACTCTGAGGTCAGCTCGACGATGAGCCTGTGGACCGAAAGGCCTGTTCCATGTGCAGCCACGAACCTCCCTGCCCGTCCTTCACGGACACCGGTCGCGAGGCGGCCCGGGTCGTATCCAGTCACCCCGAGCAGGGTTGGAGCCTGCTCTGCAACGGTGTCGTCCTTTTCGAGGACACCGGTGAACTGCTTCCCGACGGGGCGGTCGTCGCCCCGCGACGATCCGGCGTCGCCGCCTGACCACGACACCCCCGGTCCCGCGGCCGCGGGACCGACGCCACCGCCCGCAGGGCCCACGCCCTCGGGCGGTGGTGTGTCACCGGAGGAGGAGTCTTCCGGTCGCGCTCCTTCCCCCGGCCTCGAACCCCGCTCCGCGCCGCCTCCCGCCCACGGGTCCATGGCCCGGAGTCTTCGCGGCGCCCGACCGTCCCGAGGGCCTGGGACCGTCCTGGGGACTCTTCACCCGGGGCAGGACCCTCGGCGACCCGAGCCGGACCTCACCGCCGTTCCTGGTCGGGCCAGTCCTCGGGCAGCACGTCCCGACCCCCCATCGCCTCGCTCAACCGCCGCCGGAAGTCGGCGTGCACACCGGGGCCCCACAGCAACCCGCTCGGGGTGCGCAGCGCCTGCTCCATGGCGGCCCGCAGCACGTTCGGCCGCGCCTCCGCCTCCACCACGGGCAGCGCCAGCAGGGCGTGCATCCTGGTGATGACCGCGAACAGCTCGCCCGCCAACGCGGGCGCGCTCGCGGTCACCGCGCCGCTGGCCGCGTTCGCCGGTGCGTTGGGGGCGGTCATCCTTACGTACCTGCTGGGGATGGCCGGTGGCCGGGACCGGTCGCCGGCCACGCTGATCCTGGCCGGGGTTGCGCTTTCGAGCCTGTCGGGCGCCCTCACCTCGGTGGTCGTGCCTTGCCGTCCCCTTCCTCCTCCGGAGGCGGGGTGAACCCCCTGCGCAACCGTGAACGCACCCGCTCCACGGTCTCCCGGTCCCGCCCGGCCAACCCCCACCGCCAGACCCGCTCCGCCGACGCGGTGTCCCCGCGCAGCGCGAGCAGTCCGGCGAGGAGTTCCACCGCCGCCGCCGACGTACCGGGATCGGGAGTGGACCCGGACTCCTGCGCCCCCTCCCCACCATGGGGCGGATCGACGATCGCCCCGACGTCGGCGATGGCGTGTTCGAGGTGGGCGGCCGCGCGCAACAGACGCAGGCGGGGAGCATCGGCCACCGACAGGCCGCGCTCGGCGGCCACCACGGCCGCACCGGGCAGACCTCTGCCCAGAAGACGCTCGGCCAGGTCCTGGGACGCGTCGATGACCGTGTCGGCGTGCAGGCGACCGATCTCTTCGGGTTCAGGAGGCAGGGTGAGCGCCGCCTCCCAGTGCTCTTCGGCTCCCCCCGGGTCACCACGATCCTCGGCGGCACGGGCCAGTCCGTAGTGGGCCACCGCGGTGTGGGCGGGTCCGCCCAGATCGAGCAATCGGCGCCAGACGGCCTCGGCCTCCTCCGTCCGACCGTCCTGCTCAAGGGACAGAGCCAGGTGGTGGGCGGCACGCGGGGCATAACGCTCGTCCCCGGTGGCCAAGGCACGCCGGGCCGCCTCACGGGAGGCGCCGGGGTCGTCGCGCTGGTCCTCGACCACGGCCAGACCGAGCAGGGCGCGGGCCTGCACGCCCGGACGGGGGTTGGCGGACACGGCCCGCCGGTAGAGTTCGGCGGCGCGTGCGAGGTGGCCGGTCGAGGCGAGGTCCTGGGCCTGGTCGCACAGTCGCGAGGCGTCCTGGTCCAAGGGCGGGGCGTCGTCCCCGACGTCCTCGGGGTCGGTGGCCGAGGGCGGCTCGGTGGGGCCGGAGCGCGCGGAGGATCCGGACGTCGTGGTCATCGTGTCGTGCTTTCCAGGGGTGTCAGTTCGCGTGGTGGGAACGCGACCGGTCTCGCGGCAACCCTAACGCGCGAAGGGTCCGAAGGAGTCGTCTCCTCGCGTGTTCCCTCCCTGTCCCCGTCCATGCCGGAGAAGAAGAACGAGCGCGACCTTTACGATGTAGATTCCCTCAAGGGGGGAAGGGGCGCCGACCCGAAGGCCGGCGCCCCCACACCGCGGTCCTACAGTTCGAAGGCCTCCGGCGGCGGGCAGGAGCAGACCAGGTTGCGGTCACCATAGGCCTGGTCGACCCGACCGACCGGCGGCCAGTACTTGTCCATGCGCAGCGACGGCAGCGGGTAGGCCGCCTCCGAGCGGGTGTAGCCGTGTTCCCACTCGTCGGCCGTCACCGCCTCGGCGGTGTGCGGGG
>CALGOD010000641.1 GCA_937957845.1 uncultured Nocardiopsis sp. | reverse complement strand
AGATCAGGGACTCTCACATCTCTGACTTCCAAGGGACTCCGTTGCACCACCAGTCCGCCATGCCGCCCCCAAGGGTCTTCCGTTCGGGGACGAACACTACCCGGATGTCTTCGAGAAAGCCGCCGCGTTGATGCATTCCCTGGCCAGGAACCATGTGTTCCTCGACGGGAACAAGCGAGCCGCGTGGAACTCTACGGCGGTCTTCCTCGAAGTGAACGGGAAGCCCCTGGTGGATCCTGTCGATGTGGACCGCGCCGAGCGTTTCGTTCTCGACGTCGCCACGGGAAGGCTCGACGACATCGGGGACATCGCGGCGGCTCTGCGTACTTTCCACATGGCGCACTGAACCGTCGGGCGCGTCAGCACTCGATGACGTTGACGGCCAGCCCGCCGCGACTCGTCTCCTTGTACTTGTCGTGCATGTCGCGTCCGGTGTCGCGCATGGTCTTGATGACCTTGTCCAGGGACACGAAGTGACTGCCGTCGCCGCGCAGGGCGATGCGCGCGGCACTGATCGCCTTGACCGAGGCCAGGGCGTTGCGCTCGATGCACGGCACCTGGACGAGGCCGCCGATCGGGTCACAGGTCAGCCCCAGGTTGTGCTCCATGGCGATCTCCGCGGCGTTCTCCACCTGGGCGGGGGTGCCCCCCAGCACCTCGGCCAGGCCGGCGGCGGCCATCGACGAGGCGGAACCCACCTCACCCTGGCAACCGACCTCGGCCCCCGAGATCGACGCGTTCTGCTTGAACAGGATGCCGATCGCCCCCGCGGTCAACAGGAAACGCACGAAGCCCTCGTCACCGGCGCCCGGACTGAAATGCAGGTAGTAGTGCAGTACCGAGGGGACGATGCCCGCGGCTCCGTTGGTCGGCGCGGTCACCACCCGGCCGCCCGCGGCGTTCTCCTCGTTCACCGCCAGCGCGTACAACGTGATCCAGTCGCTGCCGCGCATGGGATCGGAGTCCACGGTGGTCGGCGCCAGCAGCCCCGACTCGTCGCAGACGCCGCCCAGCTGCCGGTACAGGCGGTGCGCGCGCCGGGGCACCTTCAGGCCGCCCGGCAGGGTTCCCTCGGCGGTCACACCGCGGCGCACACACTGGCGCATGGCCTCCCAGATGACGAGCAGCTCGTCGTGGATCTCCTCCGAGGACCGTCCGAACGCCCTCTCGTTGGCGAGCATCACCGCGCTGATCGACATGCCCGTCTCCGCGCAGATCTCCAGCAGTTCCTCGGCGCTGTCGAAGGGGTACGGCAGCACGGTGTCGTCGGGCTTGATCCGGTCCGCGCCGGCGGCCTGCTCGTCCACGACGAAACCGCCGCCCACCGAGTAGTAGACCTTGGAGGTCGACTCGTTCCCGTGGGCGTCCAGAGCCACGAAACGCATGCCGTTCGGGTGCTCGGGCAGGTTCTCCTTACGGCGGAAGTCCACGTCCACGGACGGATCGAAGTCCACCCGCGGTCCGTCGGGTCCGCCCAGGCACAACGTCCGTTCCTGGCGCACCCGTTCGACCAGCGCGGGTACCGCGTCCACGTCCACGTGCTCGGGCGTGTGCCCCATCAGCCCCAGGACCACCGCGGTGTCGCTGCCGTGCCCCCTGCCCGTGAGTGCCAGGGACCCGTACAGTTCGGCCCGCACACGGGTCGTCCCGTCGAGGTGTCCGTGCTCGCGCAGCCCGTTCACGAACGTGCGCGCCGCCTTCATCGGCCCGACCGTGTGCGAGCTGGAGGGACCGATACCGATCTTGAACAAGTCGAACACACTGATGGCCATGGCCGTCCTCCTCGTTGAGCACAGGACCTTGGGCGATGAAGCGCCGTGCGGGGCACCGGGCCCCGCACGGCGGGGACTCTACAGGTTCGGGTAGAGCGGGTGCTTGCCGGTCAGAGCCCGGACACGGCCGCGCAGCGCGTCGGCGTCGAACTCGGGCTTGAGCGCCTGGGCGATCACGTCGGCGACCTCGGTGAAGTCCTCGTCGACGAAGCCGCGCGTGGCCAGGGCCGGGGTGCCGATCCGCAGGCCGGACGTGACCATGGGCGGACGCGGGTCGTTGGGCACCGCGTTGCGGTTGACCGTGATCCCGATCGAGTGCAGGCGGTCCTCGGCCTCCCGGCCGTTGAGCTCGGAGTGGACCAGGTCCACCAGCACCAGGTGCACGTCCGTGCCCCCGGAGAGCACCTTCACACCGACCTCGGCCATGTCCGGACGGGTCAGGCGCTCGGCGAGCAGCCGGGCACCGGAGAGTGTGCGGCGCTGGCGTTCGGCGAACTCCTCGCTCGCCGCCACCTTGAGCGAGACGGCCTTGGCCGCGATCACGTGCTCCAGCGGTCCGCCCTGCATGCCGGGGAACACCGCGGAGTTGATCTTCTTGCCCAGCTCCGCCTTGGACAGGATCATGCCGCCGCGCGGACCGCCCAGGGTCTTGTGCGTGGTGGTGGTGACCACGTCGGCGTACGGCACCGGGTTGGGGTGCAGACCGGCCGCGACCAGGCCGGCGAAGTGCGCCATGTCCACCAACAGCACCGCCCCGACGGAGTCGGCGATCTTGCGGAAGCGGGCGAAGTCCAGCTGCCTCGGATAGGCCGACCACCCGGCGACGATCATCTTGGGCCGGTGCTCCTCGGCCAGCGCCTCGACCTCGTCGTAGTCGACGGTGCCGTCCTCGTCGCGTACGTGGTAGGCGACCGGGTTGAGGATCTTGCCGGAGTAGTTGATCTTCATACCGTGGGTCAGGTGACCGCCGTGGGCCAGGTCCATTCCCAGGATGGTGTCCCCAGGCTTGAGCAGCGCGAAGTACACGGCCGTGTTGGCCTGCGCACCCGAGTGCGGCTGTACGTTCACGTGCTCGGCGCCGAACAACTCCTTGGCCCGGTCGATCGCGAGCTGCTCGACGACGTCGACGTGCTCGCAGCCTCCGTAGTAGCGGCGGCCGGGATAGCCCTCCGCGTACTTGTTGGTCAGCACGGTGCCCTGCGCCTCGAGGACCGCCTGCGGGGCGAAGTTCTCCGAGGCGATCATCTCCAGGGTGTCGCGCTGGCGGGCCAGCTCCGCGTCGACTGCGGCGGACACCTCCGGATCCAGTTCGCTCAGTGTCTTGTCGAGCGTGTTCTCAGTAGCCATCGGGGGCCTAATCCTCGCCTTCGGTCAACTTGGTGTACTCCTCGGCGGAGAGCAGGTCGGAGGGTTCCTCGGAGGTGCGGACCCGGAACAGCCACCCGGCCCCGTAGGGGTCGGAGTTGATCGTCTCGGGCTCGCCTTCAAGGGCCTCGTTGACCTCGAAGACCTCACCGCTCACGGGCGAGTAGATGTCACTGACGGACTTGGTCGACTCCACCTCACCGCACGGCTCGCCGGCGGTCACCTCGCTGCCGACCTCGGGTACTTCGACATAGACGATGTCGCCCAGGGACTCGGCGGCGAACGAGGTGATCCCGACCGTGGTGACTCCGTCCTGGACCGAGACCCACTCGTGTTTGTCGGTGTAACCCAGCTCCTTGGGAACGCTCACTTCAACTCTCCTTGGAGGTGTTCCTTTTCCTGCCGCGCGCCCGTACGGCTGCCCGGCCCGGCCTATGCCCGGTCGTACCCCGTGCGTGCGGGTCCCCCGTACGGGATCACGCACGCAGGAGGCGTGTGGGCCTTCGGGATGTGAAGACCCGCTCCTACGACTGCCGCTTGTAGAACGGCAGTTCGACCACGTCGACGTCCTCGTTCCGTCCACGCACGTCCACGGTGAACGCGCCGGTGGTGGTGTCGAGGTCGCCGTCCACGTAGGCCATGGCGATGGGGCGGCCCAGGGTGGGAGAGGGCGCGCCGCTGGTGATGGTTCCGACGGTCGTGCCGTCGCGCAGCACCTCCTGGCCCCTGCGCAGGGGGCGGCGGCCACGTGCGAGCAGACCGATGAGACGGCGGGGACGAGTGTCGCGCGAGGCCTCCTCCAGGCGGGCCCGGCCCACGAAGTCACCCTTGTCGAACTTGACCACGCGGCCGAGGCCGGCGTCGAAGGGGGTGAGTTCGGCGGTGAGCTCCTGCCCGTACAGCGGCATCCCGGCCTCCAGCCGCAGGGTGTCGCGTGCGGAGAGTCCCGCGGGCACCAGCCCGTGTTCGGCCCCTTGGGCCATGAGGGCCTCCCACACCTTGGGGGCCTTGGCGGCGGGGCGGATGAAGATCTCGAAACCGTCCTCACCGGTGTAGCCGGTGCGGGCGAGCAGCACCGGCTCTCCGGCGACGGTGTGCTCGTAGCCCGCGAAGTAGCGGATGGCGTCCAGGTCGGCGTCGGTCAGCGGTGCCAGGACGTCCACGGAACGAGGGCCCTGGATCGCGATCAGGGCGTAGTCGGCGGACTCGTCGGTGACCTCGACGTCGAAGCCGGAGGCGCGTTCGGCCAGTGCCGGGGCCACCACCGGTGTGTTCACGGCGTTGGCCACGACGAGGTACTCCTCCTCGCCCAGGCGGTAGACGATGAGGTCGTCCAGGACGCCGCCGTCCTCGTTGGTGATCATGGTGTACCGGGCGCGGCCCACTTTGAGTCCGGACAGGTTCCCGACCAGGGCGTGGTCCAGGGCCTCGGCGGCCTGGGGGCCGCGCAACCGGATCTCCCCCATGTGGGAGAGAT
>CALGOD010000640.1 GCA_937957845.1 uncultured Nocardiopsis sp. | reverse complement strand
GAGCGCTACCTTGACACGGTAGAGGTCACAGGTTCGAATCCTGTATCGCCCACCAGCATCACCCAGGCCAGAGCCGAAGCTCTGGCCTGAGGCGTTTCCGGGCTCTTCTCAGACGGAGCCGCCCTCCCAACGACGCCGCTCCAGCGCCGGAACAACCCTCGAGAACGGCTCCAGGAGCGGCGTCGTCGTACAGGAGTAGGGGGCTGGGTGGACCCTCACGGACCGGAACACCGTTGTCCGACCACCCGCGCCCTCTCAGCATCACCGATCGGGCCCGGCCACCAACCTCGTGCCGGTCCAGCGCTCCGACACCGCCTCGCAGACCGCCTTGGCGAAGTCCGTGTAACCGATGGAACGTCCGCAGAAGGCGCTCTCGTCCGCCGTCGACGGCCAGGTGCGGTACTCCCCTGTGCGGGCTCCGTCGGGATCGAAGGCGGGAGGCGGGATCAGGTACGCCCACGATGTGCCGCTCTGACCGGATTCCAGATGGTCACGGAGTCTGGCGTGCGCCCGACCTCGTGGCAAGGTCCGCCTCGGGAAGGTCGGTGCCTGCCAAAAGCGCGTCCCGTCGGACATGCGCAACGCCCCCGCCCCGCCGACGGTGACGATGAGCGCGGTGTGGCCCGTGGGCGATTGCGCCGCTTCCGCGATGCGATCGTGCAACGCGACCAGCGCCGACGGGTCGATGTCCTCTCGGAGTCGGACCGCGTTGACCACGACGTCCGTCCCGGCGACGGACCGTCGCAGACTCTCAGGATCCTCGATGTCCACGACGGCCCCCGCCACCTCTCGGTCCAGTGCGGGAAGCCGGGACAGATCCTCCGCCCTTCGCAGGGCCGCGGTGATCCGTACATGTGCGGGGAGCTGCCTCAGAACCGCCGAACCGGAACGTCCGGTGGCTCCCAGGACCACTACTCGGGTCATACCTCGACACCGTCTTTCCGTGACAGGCGCTTGAACATGCTGACGCAGAGCGCGGCCACGGTCAGCAGCACCGCGAAACCTGCCAGCAGGAGCGCGAACCTGCTCGTGGCCGACGCGACCAGGGGCCCGAGGCTCGCCCCGACGAAGAGGATGAAACCGGTGAGGGCCATACCGCCGGCCCTTTCCGGTGCCGCGGCCTCACCGAAGAGGGTGATCATCGCGGGGACCGCCATCGCCACACCGCTGACGAAGACCAGGCTCGCCACACAGATCCCGATGAGGGACTGTGACAGGGTGGCCTCCAATGCCATGCCCACGGCCGCGAGCAGGAACCCGGTCCGTGCCACACCGGCCATCCCCAGCCGCCGCGAGAGGGGCCCGACCAGCAACGCGATGAACATGGCGGGCAGGCCCACCAGGCGTAGCAGGATGATGTTCGACGGGTCCAGACCGAGCTCGCCGAGATGGGGACCCAGTGCCGTGTACATGCCCACGAAGGACAGGAGCAGGGTGACGTGGGCACAGCACAGCAGCAGGACGGCCGGTTTCACGACGACCTTGCCCAGGGCGGCGAAGCGATGTCCGACGTTCCCCGAGACGTCCCGTGGGTGTTCGGAGACGGCGAGGGCCACCATCAGGCAGGCGAAAGCCAGGACACCCCCGCTCAGTCCGAACACCCACGGCCAACCGAACCAGAGGGACACGTACGAAGCGAACACCTGACCGAAGATTCCCGCCACGAGGAAGGCCGTGGACATCGCCCCGATGGCGGTGCCCCGGTGCCGGGGCGACGTGGCCTCGGTCAGATAGGCGAGAGCCACCGGAGCGAAGCTGGCGGCGGCCAGTCCCTGGAGGCCCCGAAGGACGCCCAACCACAGGACCGACGGGGCGAAGGCACAGGCGAGCGTGGCCAGGGACAGGACCAGCACTCCCGGCACCATGAGCCTCTTACGCCCATAGTGGTCCGACACCGGCCCCCAGACCAGGAAACCTGAGGCGTAGCAGAGGCTGAAGCACGTCGCGAGGGCGAACGTGACGTCTCCCCCGAGGCCTTCTCCCACCGTCCCGAGGAGGGGGATCGCCGAGTACAGCTGCGTCAGGACGAATAACGCGGTGAACACGAGCAGGCCGACGACGAACCCGCCGGCCTGTGGAGAGGGGGTCTGTTCTCGGGCCTGGCTCGTCCGGCGTCCGGCGACCGAGCGGGGCACGGAAGGCTGAGGAGGCATCGGGAACTCCTTTTCCAACGATAACGTTGGAGTTGAGCGTAGTAGCGTGATGCACTGATAGCAACCTTTGCGTTGGAAACTCGTCACACCTTGGAGCGGTCGCATGGCCTGGGACACCGAAGGAACGAAACGAAAGATCAAGGAGGCGGCGGTCAGTGAGTTCGCCCGATCCGGCCCCGACGGCACGACCATCGAACGCATCGCCAAGTCCGCCGGGGTGAACAAGGAGCGGGTGTACAACTACTTCGGCAACAAGCGGAGCCTCTTCGCCCATGTTCTGCGCGAGGAGCTCGCCAAGGTCGCCCAGTTGGTCCCGGTCAGGTCCTTCGCCGAAGAGGACATCGGTGACTACGCGGGGCGCGTGTACGACTACCACCGTGAACGCCCTGAACTCAACCGGCTCCTCCGGTGGGAGGGCTTGGCCTTCGACGGTGAGGTCCCGGACGAGGAGTTGCGCCGCCGACACTACGGACACAGGTCCCTCGCCATCGCGGAGGGGCAGGAACGAGGTTCGATCACGAAGTCGATCGACGCCGACCACCTCACCTTCCTGATCCTGTCGCTGGCCGGCTGGTGGTCGGCCGTCCCTCAGGTGGCACGCATGCTGACCGGCTCCCCTACCG
>CALGOD010000639.1 GCA_937957845.1 uncultured Nocardiopsis sp. | reverse complement strand
CTGCGGCCTGGTTGATCTGATCGAAGTCGTAGAAGCGGACCAGCCGGTCGAAGGGGAAACGGCCCTGCATGTGCAGGTCGAGGATCTGGGGGACCAGCACGTCGGGCACGCTGTCGCCCTCCACGATCCCCATGAGGCTCTTGCAGCTCTGCATGAACGTGTTGGCCGGGAGCCGGATCATCGCGTCCGGCTTCGAGGCTCCCAGGATCGCCGCGCTCCCCTTCTGCCGCAGCCCCTCGACACATTGCTCGATGAGGGCGGGCACTCCCGTGGTGTCGAGCGCGTAGTCCACACCGCCGCCGGTGATGCGCCGGATCTCGGCCACGGCGTCGACCTCCTTGCCGTTGATCACGTGGGTGGCGCCCAGTTCCCGGGCGAGCTCCAGGCGGTCGGGGACCACGTCGACCGCGATGATCGTGGTCGCGCCGGCCACGTGGGCCGCCATGACCGCGCTGAGTCCGACCGCTCCGGCCCCGGTGACCGCGAAGCTCGCTCCCGCTCCCACGCCCAGCCCACGCCACACCGTTCCCGCACCGGTCTGGACACCGCAGCCCAGCGGTCCGAGGAGTTCCAGGGGGGCGTCCCGTCGGACCTTCACGGTGTTGTCCTCGTGGGCGATCGCGAAGGTGGCGAAGGAGGACTGTCCGAAGAAGCGGTCGTGGAGGACGGTGTCCTGGTCGGGCAGGGAGAGCGCGTGAGAGCCGTCCTGGCGCCGCCCGGCGAAGTTGAGGTCGTTGAAACGGGCGCAGGCGGCCGGGGAACCGTCGAAACACGGTCGGCACTGGCCACAGTTGAGGAAGCTCAGGGCCACATGGTCGCCGGGCTCGACCTTGGTGACCGCGCTTCCCACCTCCTCCACGACCCCCGCCCCCTCGTGTCCGAGGACGACGGGGAGCGGTACCGGATAGACCTGGTCGCGGACCACGAGGTCGGTGTGACACAGGCCCGTCGCTACGACGCGTACCAGGACCTCGTCCGGACGCGGGGATCGAAGGGACACAGAGCCGAGTTCGAAGGAGCCTTTCTCCCGAACGACTGCTGCGGTGATCTCACGGGTGGCCGTCGACTGGGCGGACATCGCCGTCTCCTCTGTTCGAACATCGTCATTCTTTACTTGGCGCTACCCCGAGATCTCCCTCGTCACCATCGTCACGGCGAAGACACCGGTCCGCCCTCGTATCACGACGTGCGCACCGGGGCCCGACAGGAAGGGCTCCGCGCCCTTTCCGCCCGCCGTATCGGCGGTGGCCGTCTCAGCCCAGTGCCATGCGTACGCCCAGGGTGAGCATGAGACCGGCGATGAGGGCGTCCAGGGCACGCCAGGCGCCCGGCCTGGCGAAGAGGGGACGCAGCAGCCGCGCGCCGAAGCCGAGGGAGAAGAACCAAGTGAGACTGCCCGTGACGGCGCCCGCCGTGTACCACCAGCGGGCGTCGCCGTCCTGTTGGTTGGCCAGGGAGCCCAGCAGAAGCACCGTGTCCAGGTACACGTGCGGGTTCAGCCAGGTGAGCACCAGCGCGGTGGCCACGGCCGCCCGGCGGCCCCCGGTCGAGGCCCCGCCGTCCACGAGCGCGCCCGGACGCAGGAACCGGCGCACCGCGAACAGTCCGTAGGCGATGAGGAATCCGGCTCCGAGCAGGCGGACCACGTGGATCGTGAGGGGAGCGGCATCGACGACGACCCCGATCCCCATGACCCCGGCCGTGATGAGCACGGCGTCGGACAAGGCGCAGACCAAGACGACGGACAGGACGGTACCCGCACGTCCTTCGATGCCGATGCGCAAGACGTGGGCGTTCTGGGCTCCGATGGCCACGATGAGGGCGAGTCCGGTGCCGAAGCCGGCCAGGGCGGGAAGAAGGGTCGTGTTCACCTCCCGCACGTTAGAGTCGCCCTCGTATGCAGTAAAGCTAATCTTTCTTACGAACCCTAAGAGAGGCTTACGGTGCCCTTCCAGTTCGACCATCTGCGCACCCTGACCGCACTCGTGGACGAGGGCACCTTCGAGGCCGCCGCGCGGCGGCTGCACGTGACCTCCTCCGCGGTGTCCCAGCGGGTCAGGGCGATGGAGCAGACCGCGGGCAAGGTGCTGGTGCAGCGCACGCACCCGGTGCGCACCACCGAGGCCGGGGACGTCGTGCTGCGTTACGCCCGCCAGGTGCTGTGGTTGGACGAGGACACCATCGCCGAACTCCGGTCCGGTG
>CALGOD010000638.1 GCA_937957845.1 uncultured Nocardiopsis sp. | reverse complement strand
ATCGCGCCCACGGTGCCCCGTACGGCGCCCCTGAACAGGGGATGTCTGGGAGGGGTGTCCTTTTTCCTGCTCATCTCGCGGCTCCCTTCGCTCCTGGTATGCCTTTCTCCCCTGACCGGTGGGTGCGCTTTCACACGCCTCGGTGCGACGGCGGCGTGAAGGAGACGTCCCTGGGTAGTTGTGGCGACCATGGCGACAGGAGGCGAACGGCCGGGGAACGGGGGAGTCGCACAGGGAATCGGACGGGGTCGCGCACGGGAGTACGGCCCGGTGGCGTGTGCCGGAACGGACTCCACCCCCACCTGCGCGCACGGCACCGGGGTCTGAACCGAGGCTCTGGTGCGGCCCCACCTTCGTGGGACCGAGCGGCGCCCCCTGCCCGGACCCGGGCGTGTCCACGCCCTCCGGGAGGACGACCGGAGGCCGCCGTGTCCCGCGGACACCGATGACGTCGATGACACCGGTGACGTCGAACTCCTGGAGGAAAGGGACGAAAGGCGGACGTGAATTGGCAGTGCAATGGTCAAGGGAGGCCTGGAGCCGGTGGAGCGACAAGGTGTACCAGGCCGTCAGCAGGCGGGGCTACGAGCGGGAGACCGCCGTCGTCATCATCAAGTGCGTCATCGCCTCGACCTGTGCCTGGGCACTGGGCCTGCTCGTCGTGGACTCGTCGCAGGTCGGATTCGCCCCCTTCTCCGCCCTGCTGGTGGTGCGGCCCAGCGTGTACGGTTCGGTGCTCCAGTCCGGCCGCTACGTGGCCGCGGTCTTCCTCGGCGCCCTCATCGCCGGACTGACCGGACTCACCATCGGACCGGACCTGTGGGCGTTCGCCCTGGTCGTGCTGTTCACGATGGTGCTGGGGCAACTCCCGTTCTTCGGTGAGCAGGGCAAGCAGATCCCCGTGGTCGCGGCGTTCGCCCTCGCCGGAGGCACCGCGACCAGTGTCGCGGACCTGGTGACCCTCCTGCTCATGGTGCTGCTGGGGGCGGGCACGGCCCTGGTGACGAACATGGTCTTCGCGCCGGCGATCCGTTTCCGTGATGTCGGGAGCGCGGTGCTCGACTTCGCGGACGCCTTGGGCGGCCTCTGCCGCCGGATGGCGGACGGCTTCCGTGAGGGGAGCGACGGGCTCGGCGACCTCGGCTACTGGAGGCAGACCGCGGACGGCTTCGACGCCACCGCGCGCAACGCCAGGCAGTCGGTCTCGGAACAGGAGTACCGGGTCCGGATGAACCCGAGGAAACTGGTGGCCGGGGCTCCTCCCGAGTGGGTGCCCGTCGCCTACCGCGACTGGATCACCGCCCTGAGCCGGTCCTCGTGGCATCTGCAGTCCCTCCTTCGCACCCTGTCGGCCTCCTTCAGCTCCCAGTCGCACTTCCCCGAGCCGAGTGACGCCTTCCTACGCGCGTTCGCCTCTCTCCTGGACACCGCCGCCGACGTCTTCGAGACGGTCCGCGAGACCGAGGAACCCGAGCGCGAGACGGTCTCGCAGGACCTGAGCGCGTGCCTGGACCGGGCGTTCGAGGAGATCTCCCAGGTGAGAGATCGGTTGGGGGAGTACGGGGACGCGAGTCTGTGGTCGGTGCACAGCGCGATGCTCACCGACCTGACACGCCTGATCGAGGAGCTGTACGAGGGGCAGGAGGACACAGAGAGCGGTGCGCGCGGAGGTGCCGTACGAGAGTGATGGGAAGACTCGGAAGCAGGGGGCGACATGGAACCCATGGTGGCCAGGGGAACGGCGGTCCGTACGGCCTGCGTGTTCGCGACCCTCATCCTGCTCGCCGGGTGCGGTGACTCCGGGGGCGGGGGTGCGGAGCCGGACGGCGGCAGCGCGGCGGGGGGCGCGCCGGGCGGTACCGCCGACCCCGGCCGACCGGAGGAGGTGGTCTCGGGGCTGGAGGTGCCCTGGGGGCTGGACTTCCTTCCCGACGGCTCCGCTCTGCTCGCCGAACGCGACTCGGCCGAGATCGTGCGGGTGGCCCAGGACGGCACCGTGACGGACGTCGGAACGGTGGAGGAGGCGGTCCCCGGCGGGGAGGGCGGACTGCTGGGCCTGGCCGTGCACCCGGACTTCCCCGAGCGACCGTACGTGTACACCTACTACACCTCCGCCTCCGACAACCGGATCAGCCGCTGGGAGTACGACCCCGAAGGCGGGGGACTGGAAGAGGAGGAGGTGATCCTCGACGGCATCCCCTCCGCCTCCCACCACAACGGGGGCCGGATCGCCTTCGGCCCCGACGGCCTGTTGTACGCGGGCACGGGGGACGCCGGTGTGGGGGAGTCGTCCCAGGACACCGACTCCCTGGCGGGCAAGATCCTGCGCCTGACCCCCGAGGGGGACCCCGCCCCGGACAACCCCTTCGGCGACCACGTCTACAGCTACGGGCACCGCAACGTGCAGGGGCTGGCCTGGGACGAGGAGGGCGACCTGTACGCCACCGAGTTCGGCCAGGACGAGCTGGACGAGGTCAACCTGATCGAACCCGGAGGCGACTACGGGTGGCCCGAGGTGGAGGGCCCCGGCGGCGGGGACGAGTACGTCGATCCGCTGGTGACCTGGAGTCCCGCGGAGGCCTCGCCCAGCGGAGCGGCGATCGCGGGCGGCTCCCTGTGGGTGGCCGCGCTGCGCGGCGAGCGTCTATGGGAGGTGCCGCTCACCGGGGACGGTGAGGTCGGCGAACCGGTCGAACACCACCAGGGGGAGTACGGACGTCTGCGCACGGTGGTGGCCACACCCGACGGTGAGGGGTTGTGGTTGACCACCAGCAACCATGACACCTACGGAAGCCCGTCCAGGCAGGACGACCGTGTGCTGCGTGTCCCCCTGGAATAGGCGGGACCGTTCCGTGCCCCGCCCGGCCGGATTCCGCGCCGGGGATGTGCGGACACGGACGGGTGGGGCCCCGTGCTCTCCTGCGGGGCCCCACCTCTTCCCTTGGAGAGGGGTCTTGTGGGCGGGCGTTCCTTCCGCCCCGGTCAGGTGCAGACGGTGCCGTTGAGGGTGAACTCGGCGGGGACGGAGGTGGTTCCTGACGGGAGCCCGCCGAGGAAACCGAACGTGACCTCCCCGCTCGGGGCGATGGTGGCGTTCCAGTCCGCGTTGCGGGCCGTCACCGAACGGCCGGACTGGGACAGGACGGCGCTCCAGTGGCGGTCCACGTACTCGCCTCCGGCGAAGGACCACACCAGTTCCCAGCCCTCCACGGGTTCCTCACCCGTGTTGCGGACGGTCACCTGGGCGGTGAAGCCCTCCTGCCACTGACTCTGGATCTCGTAGTCGACCTCGCACGGCGCCCCGACGGGGAGGGCGGCTTCGCCCTGGTCGGCCAGGAACCCGGCCACCCAGGCCAGCGGGGCGTTCCAGTTGATGGTCAGCTCGTTGGTCGCCCAGGAGTCGATGTGGTCGATGTAGCAGAACTGGGGAGCGCACCCGGCCAGGTTGGCCTGGGCCACGGGGTCCCAGGTGGAGGCGTCGGAGTTGGGGCCTCCGGCCAGGGTCCCGGGGGGCGGGTTGGGCAGGCTCGGGTCCAGCTGGTTGGCGTACCAACGGCTGTGCTGGTTGACCGAATCGTTGGTGCCGTACCCGGTCACGTAGGACCGGTTCAACGCGTTGCGCCCGAGGACGTAGTCCATCCCCTCCGCGACGGCGTCGCGGAAGCGGACGTCGCCGGTGATGTCGTAGGCGGTCGCCACGACCACCAGGTTGTTGAGCACCTGGCTGTTGGAACCCCAGACGAACTCACCGTTCTCGGGGGCGTAGGCGATCCCGTACGGGTGCTCCTCCACCGCCCG
>CALGOD010000637.1 GCA_937957845.1 uncultured Nocardiopsis sp. | reverse complement strand
CCGCCCACGGAGGAGCCCACCGACCCGGCGGAGCCCGGTGAGTGCGTGACCGACAGCAACTACGGGCACGTGTCGCAGGGACGAGCCGTCCAGCGGTTCGGGCAGGTCTACGCCGTCGGTTCGCAGGACCCGCTCGGCCTGTGGAACATCTTCGTCACCACGTCGCTGACCGAGACCTCGCCGGGCCACTGGGAGCTCACGTCCGGAGGTTGCTAGGACGACGGAGGCGGGGAGGGCCGAGTACCCGGCTCTCCCCGCCTCGCGCCGGTCGGCCCAGTCGGCCCATGGCGGCACCGGGCGCGAAGTGCGCCGCCTGGTGCTCGCTCCTCGGGATCACACCGGACGGAACGATGATCCGGAAGGGGAACTCCTCGTCCGACCGGAGAAGAAGGTCGTCGATCCCTCCCTGGGGCAGGAGCATGGTCAGGGCCTCGCGGACCTGACCACCGCGATTGTTCGAAGCCCAGGTCGACATGGGTACACCCTCAGGTGTGGGTCCGCGCCGGCAGGGAAGCGGCGGCCGTGAAAGGACCCACCGGCGGGGCCGGGCACGACCCCCGTGGTGCCCGCCCCGACGTCGACGCTGCCGCCGCCGTGCTCTTACGAGGGCGGCGGCGTCGTGGTCTCCTCCTCGACCGCACCGGGCGGTCGGGCCTGTCCCGCGAGCACGTTCGCGGTCAGGCGCCGCAACGCCAGTCTCGTGGCCTCGAACTCGTCCTCGGGAAGGTCGATGACCTCGCCGACGGCCTCGGGAATGCCCTTGGCGCGAGCCTTCATCCGTTCTCCCTCGGCGGTGAGGGTGACCCGGACCGAGCGCTCGTCCTGGGGATCACGGGTCCGGTCCACCAGCCCTCTGGCCTCCAACCGCTTGAGCAGGGGCGTCAGGGTGCCGTAGTCCAGTTGCAGCACCGCACCGAAGTCCTTCACCCAGCATTCGCCGCGCTCCCAGAGGAGCATCATGACCAGGTACTGGGGATAGGTCAGCCCCAGGGGTTCGAGTAGGGGCCGGTACAGGTTGGTGACCGCACGTGACGCCGCGTAGAGCGCGAAACACATCTGCTCGTCGACGGCGGGGAGGGAGAGGTCGCCCGCGGGAGCGGAAAGTCGGTCGGACATCGGCATCATGGTAGTTATTTCTCAGGCGATACTCAAAGCCCGAAATTCGCTTGCACGCAAAGAAAAATGGTACGACGTTCCAGCGAATTACTTCATGAGGATATCCGTGCAGCCATAGGGGATACCGGCACGTGCGCCGGTATCCCCTTCCGTTCCTGTCCGTTTCTCCGGAAGGCCGGTCCGGCATGGCAGAGGAACGGGCGATTCACCCCGGCCTCCGGTTCATCGAAATCCGAGCCGCGTTATTCGCGTGGCGCCTGGTGCGGCAGCAGGCGCTTGACCACCTTGCCCGTGGCGTTGCGCGGAAGTTCGTCCAGTACCACCACGTCACGCGGTACCGAGAACCTGCCGAGCACGTCGCGTACATGCGTCCGTACCTCGTTCGGGTCCACCTTCTCTCCCTCGTGCGGCACCACGAAGGCGGCGAAGCGTTGGCCGAACTCCTCATCGGGTACACCGGTCACCACGACCTCGCGCACGGAGGGAAGCGTCACGATCGCCTCCTCCACCGGCCGGGGGAACACGTTCTCGCCGCCCGAGACGATCATGTCGTCGTCCCTGCCCACGACGTGCAGCAACCCGTCCGCGTCCACGTATCCCCGGTCGCCCGTCTCCATCAACCCGCCGGAGGTCCTCCTGCCCTGCCCGTTCGTGTAGCCGTCGAAGAGCATGGCGTTGCCGACGTGGATCGATCCCTCCACGCCCTGCGGGACCTCCACGCCGTCCGCGTCCAGCACGGCGATACGTGTTCCCAGCGGAGGTCGGCCGGCCGTGGTCACAGACCTGCGCATGTCCTCGGGTGTGGCGATCGTCGCCCATGACACCTCGGTCGACCCGTACAGGTTGTAGAGCACGTCCCCGAACTCGTCCATGAACTCCGTGATCAGCTTCGGACTCATCGACGAACCGCTGCACGCCACGATCCGCAGCGAGGAGGTGTCGTACCGGTCACGCGTCTCTTGGGGAAGGTCCATGATCCGGCGCAGCATCACGGGGACCGCGAACAGCGCCGTGCACCTCTCCTCCTGCACCGTGCGCAGCACGTCCTCGGGTTCGAACGATCTCCTCAGTACCAGAGTCGTGCGCATCGCCATTCCCAGCTGTACACCGGCCAGCCCCCACGTGTGGAAGATCGGCGCCGAGATGAGGATGCGGTCAGAGGAGCGCAAAGGAATGCGGGACAGCACCGAGGCCCCGTCCTGCGGTCCCCTCGGAGTGGGCCGCCGCGCTCCCTTGGGAGCCCCCGTGGTCCCCGACGTCAGCACGATCAGCCTGCCCGGCCGCTCGGGAGGCGCGGGCTCGGACTCCGTGCTCTCCCGTGCCTGCCACGGCATCCGCGGAGCCTCGGCCGAGGGCTCGCCCCAGGCCGTCACCCGAAGGATCTCGGGGGGCAGTTCCGCGCACTGATCATCGAACTCGGTGTCGGCGATGATCACCGAGATCCCGTTGTCCCTCGCGGCCGCGGCCAACTGTCCGGCGGACAGGCCGGTGTTGAGGAGCACGGTGTCCGCGCCCAGACGTCCGCAGGCCACCATCGCCTGGACGAATCCGCTGTGGTTGCGGCACAGTACGCCCACCCGCGAGCTCGGATCCACCCCCGCACGGTGCAGTCGCCGGGCCGCCTCCCGGCCACGCAGGTCCATCTCGTGGAAGGTCGTCGAGCCCTGCTCGTCGATGACGGCCACGGCACCGGGCGCACGCTCGTTGGCGGCGGCGTAGCCCCCCGCGATCGTGGGACCCCACGTACGCAGGGCACGGAGCTGACGCATGATCCTGTCGGGACGTCCCACGCCGAGAACGCCGGCGCGGACCAGGACGCGCACGGTTCTGAGGGAGCGGAGCAGTCGAGGGGTTGCTGACGGGGCTGTGGTGCTGGACGCCATGGGCTCTCCGAGGGCGGACGTGGACGGGCGAAGCGTTCCGCGCCTGCTCGGGAAGCCTTCGCCTCATGACTTCCCGGAAGTACTGTGACCGTAGGCGAGGAGCCGGGGAGGTTTCTCCGTCTTCCTGTGAGTTCCTGTCGGTGTGTGGTTGTCATCCGGGAACGAAGGAGAAGGGGTGGACCCCGACCGGGGCGCGTCCCGCCTCTACGACTGTGAGCGTCGACACAGGGATTGTGGTTTGCCGGACCTCGGGATCGGGGGTAGTGTTCTCAAGCCGCCACAGGGATGGCGAGCGGCCCCCAGGGCCGACTCGGAACCAGACCGGAATTCGGCGGCACCCCCTTCTCTTTGCACACCGGTTCGAGCAGTGTCGTGGACCGGTAGGCTTCGGAAGAGCAGAACGGGCTTCACCCCGATCAAGGAACACCGGAACCGCCGATTTGGCGGGAAACGGAACCCCTGATAAAGTGAAGACACAACAAAGCGGAAACGCACAACGTCTTCCTCGGAAAAGCAACCGGATAACGGTTGGGGCTTGTACGGGAAGAACGGTTGTTTCTTGAGAACTCAACAGCGCGTGTTCGATTTTCTTTAAGCCATAGTTTGTTTTGGCCCCGTCACACCACGCACCCTGATGGTGCGCGGATGTGCAGGGTTCCTTTGATTGACCGGGAAACCGGTCGGTCAGGATCTTCCAGGTTTCACCCGCCCGACACCGGCCGCTTCCTTCGTGGAGCGGGTCGTGGGGTGGGTGTGTTGGACCTTTATGGAGAGTTTGATCCTGGCTCAGGACGAACGC
>CALGOD010000636.1 GCA_937957845.1 uncultured Nocardiopsis sp. | reverse complement strand
CGAGCTGCTGCACCGCACCGACCAGCGCGGCCGGTCGCGGGTGCTGCGCACCGTGTACGAGTGCGGGGTGTTCCAGAGGCTGCGCGAGCAGTTGCGCTGCAAGGAGATCTGGGTGGTGGGCGCCGACCGGTGGCGCAACCCCGATGAGGACCTCCCGGCCGACTTCGCGGACAAGCGCGTGGAGAACTACCGAAAGCTCAACCAGCCCCTGGACCCGGAAGAGTTCATCGCCCGCCTGCACGGCGACATGGTGACCGAGCTGGCCGGGCTCAATGACGCGCTGCCCCGCCTGGACTGGGTGGAGGTCGCCGAGCGCAAGGCGGGGGCGATCAGCCTCTCCCCGTTGGAGGCGCGCGCCGAGCCGCGCAACCTGCGCAGGTTGAAGAAGGCGGTGCGCGCCAAGTGGGGTGTGGTCCCGTTGCTGGACATGCTCAAGGAGACCGCGCTGCGCACCGGGATGCTGGAGGCGTTCACCGGGGTCGGCACCCGCGAGGCCATCACGACCGAGGAGCTGTGGGAGCGCCTGATTCTGGTGATCTACGCCTATGGCACCAATACCGGGCTGCGCCGGGCGGCCGCGGGCGAGCACGCCTACTCCGAGGACGATCTGCGCTACATCCGGCGCCGGTACTTCACCATCGAGGGGGCCCGGGGCGCCGCCCGCGCGATCGCCAATGCGACCTTCGCGATCCGCTCGGAGGCGATCTGGGGGCAGGGGTCGACCGCGGTGGGGTCGGACTCCACGCATGTGAAGGCGTTCGACCAGAATCTGTTCACGGAGTGGCATTCGCGGTACGGGGGCCGGGGGGTGCTCATCTACTGGCACATCGAGGAGAGGTCGATGGCCGTGCACTCCCAGTTGCTGTCGTGCTCGGCCTCGGAGGTGCACGCCATGGTGGAGGGGGCGATGCGGCACGGCACCTCGATGAACGTGGAGGCCAACTACGTCGACTCCCATGGCCAGTCCGAGATCGGGTTCGGCATCACCCGGCTGCTGGGGTTCAAGCTGCTGCCGCGCATCAAGCAGATCAACCGCGTCAAGCTCTACCAGCCCGACCGCGGCGACCTGGAAACCTACCCGCTGTTGCGTCCGGCGATGACCCGGCCGATCCGCTGGGGCCTGATCGCCCAGCAGTACGACCAGATGATCAAGTACGCCACCGCGATCCGGCTGGGCACCGCCTCCACCGAGGCGATCCTGCGCCGCTTCACCCGGGCCGCCTCCCACCCCACCTACGCGGCGATGCTGGAGGTGGGACGGGCGGAAAAGACCGCGTTCTGCGCGCGTTACCTGCGCGACCGCGATTTGCAGTACGAGGTGGGGTCGGGGCTGAATGTGGTGGAGAACTCCCACGGGATCCACGGCGAGATCCTCTACGGCAAGACCGGTGAGCTGTCCTCCAACCGGCGTGAGGAGCAGGAGCTGACCATGCTCGCCCTGCACATCCTGCAATCGTGCCTGGTGTACGTGAACACGCTGATGCTCCAACAGGTGCTGGCCGAACCCGAATGGGAGAACGCGCTGACGGCCGAGGACCGGCGCGGGCTCACTCCGCTGTTCTCCTCGAACATGAACCCCTACGGCGACATTCGCCTGAACATGGGCAACCGCCTGGCCCTGGGCGGCTGAGACCGAGACCAGGACCGCGAGACCCTGGGGGCTCGCCCGGTGGAGGAGCGCAACCACCCTGCACGTCAGCGCGGACGGCGTCCGAACCGGGTGCGGGAGTCGGCGGGCGTGCCTACAGTCCGAAGGCGCCGCCCTCGACGAGGATGATCACGCCCAGGACGATGAGGACCAAGGGCAGCAGGATGTGGCCCCAGCGGCTGAGCGCGCGGGCGATGGGGGCGCGGGTGGCCAGGAACTTGCCGGCCGCGCACAGCACACCGACCAGGACCAGGAAGACCGTCACGTAGACGGCCAGGCTGGTGTTGCCGACGGTGACGAAGACGGGGACGTAGACGCCGATGTTGTCGCCACCGTTGGCGAAGGTGACGGTGGCGACGGTGAGCAGGGCCGGGCCGTTGTCGCTGTCGGGGGCCTCATCGCCGTCGCCGCGCCACAGTTTCCAGGCCGCGCGCAGGCCCAGCAGCAGCGGGAGCAGCCCGAAGTAGGCGCGCACCGCCTCGGGCAGGAAACTCGCGCCGAAGGTGGCGGCCAGCGCGGTGACCAGGATCGCGATGAAGCCCAGGTACTGCCCGGCCACGACCCGGGCGGTGGCCCCGCGCTGCCCTGCGCCTTGGGCGAAGAACAGCGCGAGCACCACGATGTCGTCGATGTTGGTGACGGCGAACAGGCCGGCCGCCTGGGCGATGATGATCAGGTCCACGCGTCAGGGTCCTTGCCGGGCGGTGCCGGTGCGCCCTGGCGAGCGGAGGTGAACACGAGCAGCACCGCGCCGCCGACGATGAAGGCATCGGCGAGGTTGAAGGTGGGCCACCAGCCCGTGTGCAGATAGTCGGTGACCACACCGTCCAGGCCGCGGTCGATGAGGTTGGCCAGCGCACCGCCCAGCACCCCGGCCAGACCGACGCGGCCCGGCAGCGGGGTGGTGGGAGCGGTGTACCAGGCGTAGGCGGCCACGGCGGCGGTGATGAGCCCGGTCAGGGCCACGATGACCCCGGCGGGCAGGGTCGCGCCCAGGTTGAAGGCGACACCGGGGTTGTAGGTCAGGCGCAACTCCAGCAGTCCCAGGAGTCGCGCTCCGGGGCCGCCGGCCAGATGGTGCTCGGCCAAGGCCTTCAGGGCCAGGTCGGCGGCGGTGAGCGCGAGAGCGGCGGCCAGCACGCCCCAGCGGGGGAGCGTGCCGGCCGTGGCCGGTGTCGTCGGCCTCACGCCTTGGCCTCCGCGTGCTCGCGCGGTGCGGCGGTGGCGGGGCCGCCGGGGGCCAGCCCCAGGCGGCGGGTGCGTCCGGCGCGGATGCCGTTGCCGATGACCACGACCTCGGCGACCTCG
>CALGOD010000635.1 GCA_937957845.1 uncultured Nocardiopsis sp. | reverse complement strand
CTCCTGCTCTCCCGCGGCCCCGGGCTGGTCGCTGCGCGCCAACAACAGCACCTCGCCCTCGGCGGACAGGCCCATGTTCTTCCAGGAGTCCACCGCCTGCAGGCAGAAACGGTCGATCAACTCCATCGCCGAGGGCACCACCCCGGCGGCCGAGACCGCCGCCACCGCGCGCCCGGCCTCCGCCAAGGAGTCGAAGTAGCCCACCACCGTGTGCTCGGTACCGGTGCGCAGTGGAAGCATGCGCAGCGTCACCTCGGTGACCATGCCCAAGGTCCCCTCCGAACCCACCATGAGCCCGCACAGGTCGTAGCCGGTCACACCCTTGGCGGTGGTACGGCCCAACCGCACCACCTCACCCGAGCCCACGACCGCCTCCATCCCCAGGACGTAGTCGCGGGTGACGCCGTACTTGACGCAGCACAGGCCGCCGGCGTTGGTGGCCACGTTCCCGCCGATGGTCGACCAGGCCGCCGAGGCGGGATCGGGCGGATACCACAGACCGTCCTGGGCCACGCGCTCACGCAGGGCGTCGTTGACCACGCCGGGCTGCACGGTGGCCGTCTGTTGGACAGGGTCGACCTCCAGCACCCGGTTCATCCGCTCGAAGGAGACCACCACCCAGCCCTGCCCGGAGTTGGCCGCACCCGACAGTCCCGTTCCCGCGCCGCGGGCGACCACCGCCACCCCCTGCTCGGCGCACACGCGCACCACCGCCGCCACGTCCTCGGTGTGGCGGGGACGCACGACGGCGGCGGGAAGGCCGTGGTCGGCCCATTCGGCCTCATCGTGGGAGTAGCCCCCCATCACCTGAGGATCGGTCACGACCTGCTCGGCACCCACCGCTGCCGTCAACTTCTCGGCGATCCCGGACATGGGCACACTCCTCACCGCTTGCTCAGACGCTCCGTTGCGCCGATGCCGTCCAGCACTCTAACCAGACACCCTGTTTCCAGGACACCACGACCCCGCCGACCTGCGCCGACGCCTCCGCGACGCGGCGTCCCGAATACCGACGTACGGACAGGTCACGGTCCTAGCATGGAAAGACCATCGCCCGGTGAAGGAGAGCGTATGAAGACGATCCTGGTCACCGGTGGCACCGGGACCCTGGGGCGGCCCGTCGTGGAGCGTCTGCGCCAGGCCGGACACTCGGTACGCGTCCTGAGCCGCCACCCCGACCCCGAGGACCGCTCGGCCTTCGCCGTGGACCTGCGCCGGGGAACCGGCCTGGCCCAGGCCCTCCACGGCGTGGACACCGTCGTGCACTGCGCCAGCACACCCACCGGCGGCGACATCCCCGCGGCCACCCATCTGATCCGTGCCCTGCGTCAGGCCGAGGTGGCCCACGTGGTCTACATCTCCATCGTGGGCGTGGACCGGATACCGCTGGGTTACTACCGCACCAAGCACACCGTGGAACGGGCCCTTGAGGCCTCCGGTCTGGGCTGGACGGTGCTGCGCGCCACCCAGTTCCATGACCTGGTCGTCCGCCTGTTCCAGGCGACGGCCCGTCTGCCCCTCATGCCCGTACTCGACGTGGACGTACAACCCGTCGACACCGACGAGGTCGCCTCCCGTCTGGCGCTCCTGGCCCAGGAACCGCCGGCCGGGCGCGTGGCCGACATGGGCGGTCCGCGTGTGGAGTCCCTGCGCGAACTGGCCGGCGCCTACCTCGATCACACCGGAACCGAGCGGAGCACCGTGTCCGTGCGGGTGCCGGGCACCACCTTCGCCGCCTTCCGCGCCGGACACCACCTGGTTCCGGACCGGGCGGTGGGACAGGTGACCTTCGCCGAGTTCCTGGACCGACACCCCACGGGATGAACGAAGTGTTGAAAACAGTCTGTTGACATCCGGGGGTTCTTCCCGCATGCTCCACGACATGACCCACACCGAGGACGCCTTCACCCCGCCCGACCCCCGCGCGGCCCGCCGTCTACGCGCCCACCAGGCCCTGGTCCGCCTCACCGAACGGCACGCCACCGGCGAACACCGCACCCGCTGGGAACACGACCGCATGCCCATGCCGCCCCTGGACGCCCTACGACGTGTGGCCGACCTGGCCGCCGGCAGCGCTCCACCCGAACCGGACGCTCCGGCCGTGGACCGTGACGACCTCACCGCGGCACTGACCCTGGTGCCCTGGGCCCGCGCGGAGTTCGACCAGCTGGAGGCGGGACTGCTGCAGATGTCCAAAGGACGCGGCATGACCTGGCAGGAGATCGCCTTCGGCCTGGGCCTGGGCTCGGCCCAGGCCGCCCGCCAACGCCACGACCGACTCCACCAGCGCACCGACACCTGACACCGCCACGCCCACGGCACGTCCCCAGGCACCCGTGGTGGGGGCGCTCCTCGCCAAGCGCCCCCACCACCTCAGTCCAACACCGGATAATTGGACCGCACCACACCCTGCGGGTCACGCTCACGCTTGATGCGCCGCAACCGCTCCAACACCTGGGGCGCGAACGTCTGGGAGGCCGACTCCCCCACCCCCAGCGCGGTCAGGGGTCTATGGCCACTGACGTGGGAACCCAACGCCTCCGACAACACCTCCTGACGTGCACGGATCCCCTTCTCCTCCTCGGGTGTGGAGGGCACCCCCATCGCATACAGGTAGTAGGGCTCGGTCAACGACCCGAAGGGGGTCCCCGAGGCATCGGCGAACGCCCCCTGCAAGTGCCGCACCTGCACCCCGAACATCGGGGAAAGCGGCTCGTCCAGCAACGCCCCCACCACCTCCTCCCCCACATCGGTGAGCAGCGCCGCGCGCGCCAGGATCGGCGAGGGATCCACGGGCTCGGCGGTGATCGACCCCAGCCGGGTCAGCGGCATCATCGCGCGACTGTCATCCCCCATCGCACCGACCGCCTCCAAAGGACGCAACAACCCCTCCGCCCTGTCCTGTGCGCCCAGGAAGGTCACGTCCACCGACACCGTCGGCTCCAGGCCGGGAAAACGGTGCAGGTTCCACCAGGCGGTCAGTTCCCGCGGCGCACCCGCTGTGACCTCGGCATAGGCGCCCAGTACCCGCGCGGCCCGCTCCAAGGGCCACACC
>CALGOD010000634.1 GCA_937957845.1 uncultured Nocardiopsis sp. | reverse complement strand
CTCAGGGCCTGGCAGTCGGAGATCGTCGACGCGCACCCCGAAGCGTTCGTCCGAGGGCTCTTCCACTCCGACGGCTGTCGTGTCTCCAACCGCGTGCGCAAGCGGGTCGGAGGTCGGTGGAAGTACTACGAGTACCCGCGTTACCTCTTCAGCAACACCTCACAGGACATCGTCGACCTCCTGACCGGGGCCCTTGACCTCCTGGGGATCCCGTGGCGGAGCAGGGTGGAGCCGAAGCCCCCGCACAGAGACGCCGTCATCGTCTCCGTCGCCAGGAGGGCCGCCGTGGCACGGATGGACTCCTTCGTGGGGCCCAAGTACTGAGGGACCGGGCAGACGGACCGCAATCTCCGTAACCACCCGGCCGGTACCACCCTGAATAGGTTTTTTGTCACTTTATGCCGGGGTGGCCAGGGAGAACCGATCACATCCCGGCCACAACCTGAGCACAACCCGTCGCTTGGGGCGTCCGCGCGGTCGCACGTCCCTGATCCTTGAAGGATCGGAGCAGGGAGTTCTCAGGAGAGGAGCAGCGGGTGCTGACCGCAGTGGCCGGGATCGTCGGCGCACTGGTTATCGGCGCCTGGGTCGTGGTGGCCTGGGGCTCCGGGCGCCGCCAACCGTGGCTGCTGACCCCTTTCGCCCTACTCATCGTCGTGCTCGTGGCCGTGGGCCAGGCGGGCTGGTCCTTTCTGCCCGCCGTAGCCCTGGCGATCGGCTCCTTCGTCGAACTGGTGATCGGCTCGTGGGAGTCCCCGGCCGTGCGCACGAAGGAACCCGACGCCCCCCTCAGTACCGAACGCTGGGCGGCCGCGGTGGCGGCTCCGTTCCGGGTGGCGCTCGCCGAGCCGTGGGACGTGGTGGCCCGGCCCTCCCTGCGTCGCCGTTACCGGCGGATGCTGGAGCGGCAGTGGAACGTGACCGACCGCGAGTCGCTGCTGGAGGCGGTCGAGTCCCTGTTCGAGAAGTTGCACACGGGCCCGAAGCTGGACCTGGTGGTCGATCTGCGCTCCGGAGTGGCACGGTCGCGCCTTCCCCAGGACCAGGGCGGACAGGTGACGGGTGCGCAGGTGCGCCTGAGCGATGAGCAGGTGGCGCGGCTGCGTGTGGTCACCGGGGTGACCGAGGCCGACGAGACGGTGCTCATCGGGGCCTACCAGTGGTGGAAGTCGGTGCACGTGATCCGGCTGGTGTGCGGCGGGGCCTCACTGGACTGGTTGTCCCCGGTGGAGACGCAGACGCTGTTGCGGAGGGTGGCCTCGGACCTACAACGGCGGTACTCGTCGTGGACGCAGTTGTCGATGGCCTTCCACGCGGGGTACCTGCTGTGGCCGGAGAGGGGCACACCGGACGAGGACGGCGGCGCCGACCGGGTGTGGACGGCTTTGGGTCTGTTGACCGAGGATCCGCGTAGTCCGTGGAACCTGCTGCCGTGGGACATGCCCTTGGAACGGGTGCTCCCCGAGGGGGGCGTGGCCTCGCAGTCCGATTCCTGAGCGGCTCCTGGGCCGCATCCGGTCCTGGCCCGGAGCGGCGCGGCTCATACGCCGTCTCCGGGCCGGGCCGGACCTGATGCGGCACGTCAGTGGGCGCTCGGGGCGCCGTGGGGTCAGGTTGCGTTGAGCGCCACGGTGTCTCCGAGGCGGTGGACGCGCAGGGAGTTGGTGGAGCCGACGGTTCCGGGCGGACTGCCGGAGACGATGACGACCGTGTCCCCCTTGTGGTAGTCGGCGAGCTGGAGGAGCTCGCTCTCCACCTGGCGGACCATGTCGTCGGTGTTGTCGACCCAGGGGACGATGTTGCTCTCGACTCCCCAGGTGAGGGAGAGCCTGCCGCGGGTGGCGTGTTCGGTGGTGAAGGCCATCAACGGGATGGGCGAGCGGTAGCGGGCCAGGCGTCGGGCGGTCTCACCCGACATGGTGAAGGCCACGAGTGCCTTGGCTCCGACGGTCGCGCCGATCTCGGCCGCGGCACGGGCGATCGCTCCGCCGGTGGTCTCGGGCACCCGGTTGAGGATGTGCGAGGCGCGCAGGGACTCCTGCTCGGCGGCGCTGACGATGCAGGCCATGGTCTCGACGGTCTCGACGGGGTACGCGCCGATGCTGGTCTCTCCGGAGAGCATGACCGCGTCGGCACCGTCGAGGACCGCGTTGGCGACGTCGGAGGCTTCGGCGCGGGTGGGTCGGGGGGCTCCGATCATGGATTCGAGCATCTGGGTGGCGACGATGACCGGCTTGGCCTTGTCGCGACAGCGTTCGACGGCGCGCTTTTGCACCATGGGGACGTTCTCGAGGGGCAGTTCGACTCCGAGGTCACCACGGGCGACCATGACTCCGTCGAAGACCTCGATGATGTCGTGGAGCCGTTCGACGGCCTGAGGCTTCTCGATCTTGGCGATGAGGGGGACGGTGACGCCCTCCTCGTCCATGATGCGGTGGCACTCCTCGGCGTCGGCCGGACTGCGCACGAAGGACAGGGCGACCATGTCGACGTTGTTGCGCAGGGCCCAGCGCAGGTCCTCCTCGTCCTTCTCCGTCAGCGCGGGGACACTGACGGAGACGCCGGGGAGGTTGAGTCCCTTGTGGTTGGAGACGGTGCCGCCGACGATGACGCGGGTGTGCACCTCGGTGCTGCTGGTCCTGGTGCACTCCAGCACGATGCGGCCGTCGTCGATGAGGACGCGGTCGCCGGGGCGGACGTCCGTGGGGAGTCCCTGGTAGGTGGTGGAGACGCGGGTGGCGTCGCCGGGGACGTCCTCGGTGGTGATGGTGAACTCGTCGTCGACATCGAGGTCGACGGGGCCGTCGGCGAAGGTGCCGACGCGGATCTTGGGTCCTTGGAGGTCGGCGAGGACACCGACGGCTCGTTGTGCGTCCTCAGCGGCCTGCCTCAGGGTGGCGAGGTTGGCGCTGTGGTCGTCGTGGGTTCCGTGGCTGAGATTGAGGCGGGCGACGTCCAGTCCCGCGCTGACGAGCTCACGGAGGACTTCCGGGCTCGATGTGGCGGGTCCTAGGGTCGCGACGATTTTTGCTCGACGTGTCACGCTCAACACTCTA
>CALGOD010000633.1 GCA_937957845.1 uncultured Nocardiopsis sp. | reverse complement strand
GGGGCGCCGCGGCCGCGGCGGCGGGGAGACCCGCGTCCCCCCGCTCAACCCCGTACGGATCCTGCGGTCGACCCGCGCCGATCTCGTCCCCGCCATGAGGGCGCCCGTCCGCGCGGCCTGAGCGACCACCGGTCCTGGTGCCGCAGAAACTGCCGATCACTCTTCCCATCGGAGCATCACCCGAGAAGTACGCTCTGCTCCGAAATGGGGAAATCCACAAGATCTTCCACTGGAGGTGGGGCCAATGTTCCATGATGAAATAATGCGGCCCCGGCCGATATCACTTGTTTCCAGTACTGTTTCCGACTCTCATACCTGGAATCTTATTTTCATGCAGATTTTCTTGGAGGAAATGGGGCACGAGGTGGTGAACATCGGCTCCTGTGTTCCTCTGGAGCTCTTCTCCCGAAAATGTCTGGAGCATCGCCCTGACCTGGTGGTGGTGAGCAGCGTCAACGGGCACGGTTTCAATGACGCGCTGGAACTCGCCCGTCACGTGCGCGGGGTTCCCGGACTCGGAGACCTCCTCATGGTGGTGGGGGGAAAACTGGGCGTGGAGGGCACGCGGGACGTCGGGTTCACCCGGCGTCTCCTCCAGGAAGGGTTCGACGCCGTCTTCGGTGAGGACGACCTGGTCGGATTCCGCTCCTTCGTGTCCGAGCGTGGGCTGAGAGCGGTGTCATGACGAGCGTCGTGCGTACCGGAGCCCCGGTCGGCGACTTCGTCGCCGCCGCGGAACGGAGTGGTCGTCTCGTCGTCCAGCCTCGTATGGGCTTCGGTGACGTCGAGCGGATGCGCCATGGACTGACGCGGACCAAAGAGGCCGCCGCGGTCACCGTGGGCACCCTGACGCTGGACAGCTACACCAGGATCGGCGATCACGCGGCTGCCGCTCGGGCGCTGGCCGAGGGGGTGGGGCTCAACGGCTATCCGATCGTGGCCCGGCCCGACGACGACACCGTCCGACTCCTGGACGGAGTCCGGAGCGAGGACTTCCCCGTACAGGTCCGCCACGGTTCCTCCCGACCCCAGGACATCTTCCGGGTCCTGACCCGGCTGGGCCTGGAAGCCACCGAGGGAGGACCGGTCTCCTACTGCCTGCCCTACAGCCGTACTCCGTTGAGGGAGGCCGTGGACTGCTGGGTCGAGGGCACCGAGATCCTCGCCGAGTCCGGTGCCGACGGAACGCACCCCCACCTGGAGAGCTTCGGGGGTTGCATGCTCGGGCAGCTCTGCCCGCCCGGCCTGCTC
>CALGOD010000632.1 GCA_937957845.1 uncultured Nocardiopsis sp. | reverse complement strand
ACCGGGCCCGGCGCCGTGTCACCGCCGAGCGCAACACCGGCGAGGTCGACCGGGCTCTCGCCCGCCGGGTCGTCGAGGCGTTCGTCGACGCCGCCTCCTCCGGACGCACGGAACGGTTGGTGGCGCTGTTGACCGACGACGCCGTCGCGGTCACCGACGGCGCCGGGATGGCCGGGAAGCTGCTGTGGTACTCCTCCCCCGAGCGGGTCGCCGCCGTCATACGGGCCGGTTTCACACCGACTCCGGCGAAGCGGAGACTGGCCGGTGGCTCTCCGGCGATCCACGCCGGCGTGGTCAACGGCTCGCCCGCCATGATCGCCGCGTTCGCCGACCGGGTGGTGGGTGTGGTGCTGCTGGACGTTCGCGACGACAGGATCGCGGCCGTACACGGCATCGCCTCCCAGGAGCGACTCGGCCGTCTCAGCGAGCAGTGGCGGCGCAGCGAGCACGGGGACCCCCTCATCGCCTCGTGGTGACCGGGGAGGCCCCTGACCTCCCCCGCGGCCCTCAAGCCGCACGGGATGCGGCGCCTCGGGGTGGCGGGTAGCGCGGAACCGTCCTTTGTCGCCCGTCATCGTCACGGTGCCGGCACTGATCGTGCGTCCCCGGGTTCCGGGCCCGGCCCCCTTCCGACCGGTGTTCTCTCGTCCCTTCCCGTGACCGGGTCCGGCGGTACCGCGGCTCGGCCCGTGGTCGTCGCCGCTCCGACGCCGTGGACCGCGTCAGGGCGGCGACATGATCCACCGCCCGAAGGGAGGTCGAGGCTACGAGCGCGCCGCCGCGCTGTGGGAGGCCTCACGCAGCCATCCCAGATACCACTCCGTGAAGTGCAGGGGCGCGCCGTCCTTCCCCCTGAGCGGCCGAAGGTCCTCGTCGTCGACGCGACCGTCATGCCACACCTGTCCCGCCCCGGGCCCGGACACGACCAACCACCGCCGTATCGCACAGCCCATGTGGCACAGACAGATCGCCCCCACCGTACGTTCCTCGGCCCACAGGAGTTCCCCCATGCGCTCGTCCCAGGCCTGGTAGGCGGTGTCGAACTCCTCGACGTCCCGAGCGTCCTCCTCCACCGGCTCCCGGGCTCGCAGCGCGGTCAGGACCGTGGAGTCCACCCCCGCGACCGGGAACGGCTCCGCCAACCGCTCCAGCGCGGTCAGGCGGGCACCGTCACCACGCCACCGCCACCGGCCGTCCGCCTCCTTGACCACCGGGAAGAGGCCGTGTGCGGGGCCGGCGCCGCCCGCCCCCACTCGGAGCAGGAACTCCCGGTACCCCTCCGGTAACCGCACCCCCACCTGTCCCTCCAGCTCGGCCAGCTCCTCCGTCGTCAGTGGGTCCAGCAGCTCGAAGCCGTGGGAGGCGGCTCCGAGAACCTCCTTCGCGCCAGGTGTCCGCGCCAGTTCCTCCACTTGGGCACGAACTCCCGCCCACACATCCGTATCCGTGTTCATGTCGGCATCGTAGGGACCGCCGACGACAGTGGAGGTGGCGTCGATGGACCGCAAAAGGTGGAACCCGATGGTGGTCGTGGCCCGGGAGCACTCGTACCCCGCCCGCACCACCCGGGGTGTCGACCTCCTCCCCGAAGCGGGAACACCGCACCGCCGACGGCGAGTGAGAAGTCCGACGTTCCGCGACGCCGTCCGAGGGGCCGCCGCCTCTTTCGGCTCTGGCAGAGTGGAACGCGAGCATGGCACCGCAGTGCCCAATACCAGTAGAAAGAGGGGCGATGATCCTCATCGTCGTCAAGTTCCGGGTCAGGCCCGAGGTCGGGGACGACTTCCTGGACGCGGTCGCCGACTTCACCGCGGCCACCCGCGCCGAGCCGGGAAACCTGTGGTTCGAGTGGTCCCGCAGCGTCGAGCGCGAAAACGAGTTCGTGCTCGTCGAGGCGTTCAAGGACGACGCCGGTGAGACGCACGTCAACAGCGACCACTTCCGCGAGGGCCTGGCCGCCATGAAGCCGCTGCTCGCCGAGACCCCGCTCATCGTCAGCCGGGTCGTCGAGGGCGAGGGCTGGGACCGGATGGGCGAACTGGCCATCGACTAGGTCCGCCGTCGACGGACTCGACCGAGGTGAGGCGGATCCTCGATCCCTCTCCGCCCCGACTCTTCGCGGGTCGGGGCTTTTTTCGTCCCTCCCCGCCCGTCCACCCCACCGTCTTTCCCCGCGCCCGTTCGCTTTCCGTCCCACCCGCCCCCTCCGAGCCGCGCGACGGGAGCGCGCGGTTCCGTCCTCGGCACGGTTCGGTCCTTCCCGAACGGACCGCCCCCGGCCCCTGCGTACAGCGTGTGATTGACACCACGCTTGCCGATCGATGATCCTGGGTGACCGACTACTCACGAGTAGGAGCGACCTTGATCGACCCT
>CALGOD010000631.1 GCA_937957845.1 uncultured Nocardiopsis sp. | reverse complement strand
CGCCCACTGGTGTATCGCTGTGGCCAGCCAGGCCGCCACCGCGCCCGCATCCCGCCGCACCAACCACGAGCCACGGCCCGGCCCTCTCTTCGGCGCGGGCTTTCCGAAGCCGCGGCGGAGCCCGTCCGAGCCGGTGGGGGTGGATTCGACGGGCAGGTTCTGTGTCTGCGGTCCGGTTCCGCGACCTGTCGACGGTTGTGTGGGCTTGGTGGAGCTGTCCACAGCCGGTGCGGCGGTCCTCCTCTGAGGAGGGCAGGTGCCGTAGAACTGGAGGTCAGCGCCACTGCGGTGCTGGTCTTCGGGACATGTCGGGGGGATCTGATGGACGAGGTCGAGTTGGAGGAGTTGCTGCGCGGGCCTGTCCCTGACACGTCCCAGATCCGCGACGTCGCCGAAGGGGAGCGGCGGCCGGGGGAATGCGACGAGCAGACCGGCTTCGGTACCCCGGAGGGCCGCCTGTACTGCGGTGCGCCGAAAGTCGCGGGATTTTCCCGGTGCCGGTTCCACCTGTTCGGCGCCCTCAACTCTGGCGTTTCCGCTGATCAACTACGTGAATAGCAGACCTTTCCCACCACTTTCGGCTGGAGGCGGGATGCTGCGTTCCTGGTCTGAAGGATGCGCTCTTCCTTCCCGGTTCACGACAATGGAGGCTTTGTCGAGAAAAACGGTGCCGGGTGAGGGGAGCGCGTGTGGGGCCGGGATGGCTGCAACAGGCGGTGGCAGGTTTTGGTGAACGGTGTGCGCAGAAACTCCACGACGGTGTGGGCCAGGCCGAGGCGGCGCTTCGCGGGCCGGTCGAGGAGTTGCTGACCGCGGTCGGGCAGGCTCTGGACCTGGCGGTGGTGGCCCACGATGAGGCGGCCACCGAGCACGGGGCGCGGCCGGACTTCGCGGTGCGGGTCGACGGACTGGTCACCGGACATGTGGAGTTGAAGAAGCCCGGCACCGCCCTGGATCCGGCCGCCTTCACCGGGCACAACCAGCGCCAGTGGGAGCGGCTGCGCAACCTGCCGAACCTGCTGTACACCAACGGCACCGCGTGGCGGCTGTACCGGCACGGCGAGCTGGTCGCCGCCACCGCCTTCACTGGCGACCTGGCCACGGCTGGGCGCACTCTGGCCTGCCAGGAGCTGGAGGCCGAGACGCTGTTCAAGGCGTTTCTGCGGTGGTCGCCGCCACCGATCACCACGGCGGCGCGTCTGGTGGAGGCGGTGGCGCCGCTGTGCCGGCTGCTGCGCGAGTCCGTGCTGGACCAGCTCGATGTCGAACATCGGGCCGTCAAGGCCGGGGCCGATCCGGACGACCAGCCGTTTTCGGTGCTGGCCCGCAGTTGGCGCAGCCTGCTGTTTCCCAGCGCCACCGACGAGGTGTTCGCCGACGGCTACGCCCAAACGTTGACCTTCGCCCTGCTGCTGGCCCGCACCGAGGGCATCGATGTCGCCGCTCTGGCGCCCACTGACATCGCCCGGCAGTTGGGCGCGCACCAGGCGCATTCGCTGATGGGCCAGGCCCTCAAACTGCTCTCCGAAAGCGCGGTCGAGTCCTTCCAGACCACCCTGGACCTTTTGCGCCGCATCATCGGCACGGTCGTCTGGGAGCCGATCTGGGCCGAGCGTGACGACGCCTACCTGCACCTGTACGAGTCGTTTCTGTCCGTCTACGACCCCGAGCTGCGCAAGGAGTCCGGCTCCTACTACACCCCCGTGGAGGTCGTGCACGCGATGGTGCGCCTCACCGACGAGGTGCTGACCACCCGGCTTGATGCCACCGACGGCTTCCTGTCCCCGGCGGTGACCACGGTGGACCCGGCCATGGGCACCGGCACCTTCCTGCACACCATCATCGACTACGCCGCCACCCGCGCGGCCCGGGCCGACGGCCCTGGCGCGGTGGGGGCGGCCGTCAGCGACCTGGCCCGCCGCCTGATCGGGTTCGAACTGCAGATGGGCCCCTACACGGTCGCGGAGATGCGCGCGGTGGACCTGCTCAAAAGCCACGGCGCCACCCCACCACCCACCGGGCTGCGGCTGCACGTCACCAACACCCTGGACGATCCCTACGCCGACGTGGTGGCGCTGCCCGGATTGACCGCGCTGTCGAAGTCCCACAAGCAGGCCAACCGGATCAAGGCCGACACCCCCGTCACCGTGGTGATTGGCAATCCGCCCTACCGGGAACGCGCCGAGGGCCTGGGCGGCTGGGTGGAGCACGGCTCGGCCAACACCGACGCCCTCGTCCCGTTGGACCGGTTCCGCAAGGAAGGCAACGGCCGCCTGGAGTACGTATTGAAGAACCTCTACGTCTACTTCTGGGCCTGGGCGTGCTGGAACCCCTTCTGGCCGACGAGACCATCACCGAGATCATGGTCAACGG
>CALGOD010000630.1 GCA_937957845.1 uncultured Nocardiopsis sp. | reverse complement strand
CGCCAGGATCGCGCCGTGCATCTGTTCCCGATCCACCACGGTCGTCTCGTACTCGACGCACTCCATGGCGTTGGACAACGGGGTCTTGGTCGTGAACACGTACACACCACCGTCCAACCCCCGCAGACGGACGAAGGTGTGTCCGACCCTGCCCATCGCGGGCGTCCATCCCGCGGGGGCATAGGCCTGATCGTCCTGGAAGACCGGCTCGCCCAGCTCCACCCCGGCCGCCGTGAGCGCCACCGACAACTCCTCCGGGTTCGCCACCCGGTACTTCGTCTCGATCTCCCGCATCACAAACCCCTCCGACCTCGACACCACCGACTCCGGGAGCGTACCGAGAACACGTCGTGAGCAGCGGAGATACCGAGAATTCGAGTCCTCGGTCCTGATCCGGGTTCCGCGCGGCACCCGTCGGACGTCGCCCCCATCCCCACCAAGAGCCGTGTTCGCCCCCGCTCGGCGCAGGTGTGCACACGGTGCGGAAAAAGTGAGGGACCAAGACCGCGTTTCCTCGGGCGACGATGGGTAGTCGCCCGGGTAACCACCGCCGACCAGCCACAACAACCGACAGGGCGGTATGACCGTCCCGCGCTCTCGACCGGCTTCCTTGTCATGGACCCAGGACGGAACGGTCCGTGAGGGAACGCGCGATCCGGCGACTCCACCCACGGAGGAGATGAGTCCCATGCAGGTCACGGCGGCAGTCGCCCGCACCCAAGGAGCCCCGTTCGACATCGAGGAGCTCGAACTCGACGAGCCCCGACACAACGAGGCGCGCGTCCGCCTCGTCGCAACGGGCGTCTGTCACACCGACGCCGTGGTCCGCGACGGTGTCTACCCGACTCCCCTCCCCGCGGTCCTGGGCCATGAGGGTGCCGGCGTGGTCGAGGCCATCGGAGACTCCATCACCACGGTCCGGCCCGGTGACCACGTCGTCCTCGCCGCGGCCTACTGCGGGCGCTGCACCCGGTGTCGCCGCGGCCAGATGGCCTACTGCGAGAACCTCTTCGCCGCCGACTTCGGTGGTCGGCGCCTCGACGGCAGCACCGCCTTCCACGCGAACGGGGAGACCGTCTCGTCGCACTTCTTCGGACAGTCGTCCTTCGCCACGTTCACCAACGTCGTGGAGGAGTCGATCGTCAAGGTCGACCCCGACGTCCCCCTGGAATACCTCGGCCCTCTGGGCTGTGGTTTCAACACGGGAGCCGGCACCGTCCTCAACGAACTGCGGCCCGAGATCGCCTCCTCCCTGGCCGTCTTCGGCACCGGCGCGGTCGGCACCGCCGCCGTCATGGCCGCCAAGGTCGCCGACTGCGCCATCATCGTCGCCGTCGACATCCACCGCTCACGCCTTGAGATGGCGTACGAACTGGGCGCCACCCACACGATCAACACCACCACCGAGGACGTCGCCACCCGATTGGCCGAGATCACCGGCGGCCGAGGACTCGACCACATCGTGGACACCACCGGGCGGCCGGAACTGCTGCACGCCGCCGCCGACTCGATCGGTGTGCGGGGCACGGTGGCGTTGGTCGGAGCCTCCCCGGTGGGCACCGAGGCCACGTTCGAGATCGGTAAGTCGTTGATCAAGGGTTGGACCTTCAAGACCGTGGTCCAGGGCAGTTCGGTGCCGCAGGTCTTCGTCCCCCAGATGATCCACCTCTGGAAACAGGGCCGATTCCCGATCGAGAAGCTCATGCGCCGCTACGACCTGAAGGAGATCAACCAGGGCTTCGCCGACTCGGCCTCCGGCACGACGATCAAGCCGGTCGTCGTCTTCTGACCAGCGGGGCGTGCGGCGG
>CALGOD010000629.1 GCA_937957845.1 uncultured Nocardiopsis sp. | reverse complement strand
CGGAGACCACCGCGTCGACACCGCCGTAGATGGCGGCGTGTCGGATCGCGACCGCTGCTCCCATGGAGAAGCCGACCACGCAGACGGAGGTGTAGCCGAGCTCCCTCAGACGCGAGACGACCGCTTCGAGGTCGTGGATCTCCGCGTTTCCGACGGTACTGAGACCTCCGGAGCCGTGGTGTCCCCGAAAGTCGAAGGTCATCACGTCGCCGATCGACAGCAGAGTCTCGGCGACGGCGCGGGAGCCGGGGCTGCGGTAACTGCCGGTGAATCCGTTGGCGAGGACCACCGCGGTGGTACGGGGCTCGGAGCCGCGCAGAAGCAGGGCGTCGATCCCGACCCCGTCCGCGGTGGTCAGCCAGTAACGGTTCTCCCGAGGCTGGAAGGGCGGGTGATCAATGGCGTCGGACACCCCACCATCGTGCCCGATCATCTCCAGGAGTCAGAGCCCGACCCCGGCGTGTGATCCCCCTCACCGTATCTGCGGTCGATCCACTCGTCGGGGTAGAGCCCCCTTTCCTCCGAGCGAGGTCTCTCCCCGGTGTTCCCGAGGACGTCACCCGGATCCCCGAGGACGTCACCGGAGGAAGGGCCGTGGGACGGCGCTCCACCCTGTGCCGGACGGTCGGGAGTCCCGTACTCGGGGCCGGGGGCGGCCGCCCGCGTGGGTCGATCCGAGGGCGGGACCCCCCAGGAGGGGGCGCCGTGGGACGGTCGGGGGCCGAGGCCGTCGCCGGGCGGCAGGGCACGGTCGTGGACGTGGGGTCGCTCCGGGGGACCGTCATGACCCATGTCGCGGTACGACGTTCCCGGGAAGGACGGTCCCGCCTGCGCGGAGACGTCGTGGGGCGGCTCGTGGCCGAAGGCCCCGTGGCCCGGGGAAGGACCGGGGGACGGGTTCCAGGCGTCGTCACGACCGGGCGCACCGACATGGGGCATGTGGGTCCCCGGAGGGCTCCCTTCCATCGGCGCGGACCTTCGAGCCCACTCGTGCCCTGGTTCCATGTTCCGGTCCGGATGCCCGCCGAGGGCCGCGTCACGGGTGTCGGTGGGCGGACCCGCCGCGGCATCGTAGGCCGGAACACCGTGTGCCGGGGTTCCGTACGGCGGGGTGGATCCGACCGACCCGGCCCCCGACACACCGTCTCGGGACTCGGGGGCGCCCTGCTGGAAGGCCGTGGTGACCGGCGGATACACGGAGGTCATGTCCCCGCCGCCCCTGTCGTCCCCGGAGTCCGGCCCGGTCACGGACCCGCTTCCGCGGCCGAGCTCCTCGTACTGGTGGGACCGCTCGTGGCCGGGATCCTCGTACTCGTCGTCGTACACCGCGTCGTCGTACTCGTCGTACTCGTCGCCGTACTCCTCCTCGTAGCCGTCCTCACCTCGTCGCGCGGCCTCGCGGACCTCCGCGGGCGGAAACGCCAAGGAGCGCAGGTTGAGCGCCACGTGCACGAGGATCGGCACCCAGATGCTTCCGGTCCCCAGGTAGAGGACGGTGAACAGGGTGCCCGACGCACCGGCGCTGACCAGTCCCCACCACCCTTGGTAGAGGTGGGCGACGGAGAAGAGCGCGACCGACAACACCGCGGCGATCCACAACGGAACGCCCATGCCGGCGACCAGGACGATGAACAGTCCCCGGTAGAGCAGTTCCCCGAACACGCCCCCCGTGACGGCCGCCCCTGCCGCCAGGGCCCGTTCGATGGTGGTGTGCGGTGCGAGCAGTCCGCGCTCGCGCTCGGGTTCGGGCAGAGTGAGCGGTACGGGAGCGGCACGCCGTCCACGACGGCCGGGGGCGCGTGCGCCATCGGCGCCGTCCTCCGGTGAGTCCTCCCGCATCGCCTGTTCGGAGGCCCCGGGGAGTTCACCACGGTCTCGGGATCCGGCCGAGCGCCTTCCCCTCCCGCCTCGCCCCGATCCGCCCACGGGCAGGGGCAGGTTCTTCGGAAGTCCGTTGACCAGCACCCACAGCACCGCCAGGGCCATCAGGCCGCCGACGGCACCTCCCACCACCGGGCCCCAGGCGTGGGGTGAGCGCAGCCCGAGGTCCGCGGCGTCGAGGTTCGGCGACAGCAACAGCACGCCCACCACCGCGAGTCCCCACAGCACGTGGACTCCCACGGTGACGGCGTACACGCGCGTGAGGGCCCGCCCGTCACTGCCGCGTCTGCGGGACAGCCAGCTGAAGGCCCTCCTACCGAGGAAGGGCTCACCGACAGCCGCGAAGAGAAGGAGCAGGACCGTCAGAACGGTTCCGGCGAGACTGAACTGAGGAAGGGAATCCGACCATGGCACGGGGCAATAGTAGAGGGCCGAAAAGAGTCATAGTGCACTTGCCGGATATCGATCCTCGACGACCTCTTGCCGTGCAGGCCACAAAGGGCGACCGTAGAAGTGTCACAGGTCACACCCAAGGCGGTGGCATCCGGACCAGCGGGCCCACCGCCCGTCTCCCGAAGGGCTGGGTGGTAGGGATGGTCGGCCGAGCCGTAGAGGTACCGAGGGCCGACAGGCCCCAGAACATCCGCAACATCGCGCTGGTCGGGCCTTCCGGCGCCGGCAAGACGAGTCTGGTGGAGGCGCTGCTCCTGGCCGCAGGAGAGATCGGCCGCCTCGGCAGCGTGGAGGAGGGCACCACCGTCAGCGACCACGACGAGGTGGAGATCCGTCAGAAGCGCTCGGTCCACCTCACCGTCAGTCCGCTCATGGTCGACGACGTGAAGGTCAACCTGATCGACACCCCCGGGTACGCGGACTTCATCGGCGCGATGCGCGCCGGACTGCGCGGCGCCGACGCCGCCCTGTTCGTCATCTCCGCCCTGGACGGCGTGGACGGTCGTACACGCGTGTTGTGGGAGGAGTGCGCCGCCGTGGGCATGCCCCGCGCTGTGGCGATCACCAAGATCGACCATCCCCGCGCGAACTACGACGAGGTGGTCGCCCAGTGCGGGGAGGCCTTCGGAGCCGGTGTCCACCCCGCCTACGTCCCCGCCGTGGAGGGCACCGGGGACGACCGCCACGTGGTCGGCGTGTGGGGTCTGGTCTCCGAGCGCTACTACGACTACTCCGGGGAGGACGCCAGCGGGTCCCCTCCCTCCCCGCGCCCCGTGCCCGCGTGGCTGCGCGAGACCGCGGGCCCGCTCAGAGAGACCCTCGTCGAGGAGATCATCACCGAGAGCGAGGACGAGGATCTCATGGAGCGCTACATGGAAGGGGGCGAACTCGATCCGGACCTGCTCATCGCCGACCTGAAGAGCGCGGTCGCGGCGGGCGGATTCCACCCGGTCCTGGCCATCGACTCCACCAGTGGCGTGGGTGTGCGCGAACTGCTGCGGGAACTGCCGCTGTCGTGCCCCGACCCCACCCGGCGACCGTTCCCGTCGGTGGAGTCGTTCGGAGGAAAGGCGCCGGGGGAGATGGCGTGCGACCCCGAGGGTCCTCTCGTCGCGGAGGTCCTGAACACCACCACCGACCCCTACGTGGGTCGCGTGAGTCTGGTGCGCGTCTTCTCCGGGACCCTGTACCCCGACGCCCAGGTCCATCTGCACGGACACGGGGTGCCTTGCGGTCTGAGGGGCGCCGAGGACCTGGACCGCACCGGCAACGACGAGCGCGTGGGCGCCCTGTCCGTCCCGTTGGGCCGCGAGGGCCGTACGGTGGGGCGGGTGATCGCCGGCGACATGTGCACGGTGGCGAAGCTGCCCGACGCCCGCACCGGGGACACCCTCTCCGACCCGGACCGCCCGCTGCGGGTGACGCCGTGGCGCTTCCCCCAGCCGCTTCTGCCGGTCTCACTGACCGCCGCGTCCTCCGGTGACGAGGACCGGCTGTCACAGGCGGTGTCCCGGCTGGTGGCGGAGGATCCGTCGCTGCGGGTGGAGGTGAACTCCGAGACCCGCCAGATGGTGTTGTGGAGCCTGGGCGAGGCGCACCTGGACGCCGCCCTGGACCGGCTGGAGCACCGCCACGGGGTACGGGTGAGGACCGGCGAGATGCGCGTACCGCTGCGGGAGACCTTCGCGGTGCCGGCGCAGGGCATGGGTCGCAACGTCAAACAGAGCGGCGGACACGGCGAGTTCGGGGTCTGCCGGATCCGGGTGGAACCGTTGGAATCGGGTTCGGGGCTGGAGTTCGTCAACGAGATCGTGGGCGGGGTCGTGCCCCGCCAGTTCATCCCTTCAGTGGAGAAGGGTGTGCGGGCCCAGATGGCGGACGGCGTGGACTCGGGGTATCCGCTGGTGGACATCCGGGTGACGCTCTACGACGGCAAGGCGCACTCGGTGGACTCTTCGGACATGGCCTTCCAGAAGGCCGGCCGCCTGGCGCTGAGGGACGCGGCGGCCACGGGGAGGCTGTCGATGCTGGAACCGGTGGACGAGGTGTCCGTCGAGGTGGACGAGGCCTACCTCGGCGCGGTGATGAACGACCTGTCGGCACGACGTGGACGGGTGGTGGGGAGCGAGACCGCGGCCGGAGGACGGGTGGTGGTGCGTGCGGAGGTGCCCGCGATGGAGATCACCCGGTACGCGGTGCAGTTGCGGTCGGTCTCGCACGGCACCGGTGTCTTCAGCCGCACCTACCTGCGACACGAACCGCTACCGCCGCAGGTCGCGGCCAGGCTGCCCGCCCCCGCACAGGGCGAATGAGTCCGCTCGCTCCGAGGGTCCCCGCGTCCGCCGTCACAGGACGCGGCCGGGCCTGCCGCGGTCGGCGAGGGCGGCGAACCGGAACGTGTTCACCGGGTGGCTGGACAGGAGGTTGACCAGCAGGACGAAGAAGCCGGTGTCGGTACGGGCGCGCGCGGCGATGTCGTCGAAGTCCACGGACTTGTACAGGTACTTGCCCGCCGCGAGCACCCGCAGCCCCTGGACGCCCTCGGGACAGAACGCGTGGGCGTGGTTGCCCGCCGTGTACTCCTGTGCGCGTCCCCGGGTGGCGCCCACCCCCGGGATCACGTTGGCCACCGAGACACCGAACTGCCGCCAGAAGGAGGTGTGACCGGCGGCGATGTGCCCGACCTCGTGACCGATGACGAACCGCAGCGCGTCGGGGTCGGCCAGGCGCCCTCCCACCTCGAACAGGTCGCTGTTGACCGCCACGTAGCGGCGGAACCCGTGCCCGGAGGCGAAGGCGTTGATCACACCGTTGCCCAGCACGACGTAGGCCTCGGGCACGTGCCGCATGTTGAACGCGGCGGCGGCCTCCACCACCATCCGGTGGACCTCGGGGAACTGTTCCTCCGTGATGCGCACGCCGTTGACGCGTTGACGCGCGTACAGCTGCCCGCGGACGAAGTACACGAGCGCGGGGATGCTGAGCAGCAACAGCGGCTCGTTGGGGTCACCGGAGTAGGCTCGACTGAACGCGCCCACCACGGTGAACAGGGTGACCCCCACGCACATGAGGAGAAGGGGGATCTCCCGGGGATGGCGCAGGGACCTGCGCAGACGACGGTCACCCCACCGTCGGGGGAGGAGGACCCCCATCCGTGGTCAGAGGCGGTGGTCGGAGTCGGGCCGGTCGTCGTCGGCGTCCGAGGGAGGCGGTCCGTCGTGCGCGCCGTCCTGCGGCGGCGGTCCCCCGTAGGCGGGGCCCGCCGGCGGGCCCTGGGGCGGGGGCGGGCCCTGCGGAAGGTCGTCGTCCTCCAACAGGGCGGCCATGTCCGCGGACAGCGTCGACTCCTCGGCCCTCTCGCCACGCCACTCGTCGCGCGACTCCCGGTCCTGGGCGCTCATCACCGAGTCCATGTCGGTGTCATGGGTCCTCGCGGAGCGGTCCTCCTCCGGACCGGCCCAGGAGGAGGCGAGGTAGGCGCTGTCGTAGGCGTCGTTGG
>CALGOD010000628.1 GCA_937957845.1 uncultured Nocardiopsis sp. | reverse complement strand
CTCCGGCAAGGCCGAGTACGTGGTGAACTTCTTCGAGTTCATCGCCCAGGAGGTCCGCGAACACCTCGCCCGACTCGGCTTCCGCAGCCTCGACGAGGCCGTCGGCGCCGTCGACCTCCTCGACACCACCGACGCCGTCGAGCATTGGAAAGCCCCGAACCTGGACCTGTCACCGATCCTGCAGCAGGTCCGTCCCTGGCCGGGCGACCACCGGGCACGGCGGCGCTCCCAGGATCACGGTCTGGAGAAGGCACTGGACAACACCCTCGTCCAACTCAGCGAGGGCGCCCTGGACTTCGGTCGGCCCGTCCGGCTGGAGCTGCCGATACGCAACATCAACCGCACCGTCGGCACCATGCTCGGGCACGAGCTCACCAAGCGCCACGGAGCGGAGGGCCTGCCCGAGGACACCATCGACATCACCTTCACCGGGTCCGCCGGACAGTCCTTCGGCGCCTTCGTCCCCCGCGGCATCACCCTGCGCCTGTACGGCGACGCCAACGACTACGTCGGCAAGGGCCTGTCGGGCGGACGCGTCATCGTCGCCCCCGACCCGGCCTCACCCCTGGCCGCCGAGGAGCACATCATCGCCGGCAACGTCATCGGCTACGGCGCCACCTCCGGTGAGATCCTGCTGCGCGGCGTCGTCGGCGAACGCTTCTGCGTCCGTAACTCCGGCGTCACCGCCGTCGTCGAGGGCGTCGGCGACCACGGCTGCGAGTACATGACCGGCGGACACGCGGTCGTCCTCGGCCCCACCGGCCGCAACTTCGCGGCCGGTATGTCCGGAGGCGTCGCCTACGTCCTGGACCTGCGCACCGAACGCGTCAACCCCGAGATGGTCGACGTCGAACCCCTCACCGACGAGGACCGCACGTTCCTCACCGACATCCTCACCCGCCATCACTCCGAGACCGGCTCGGCCGTCGCCGAACGTCTCCTGGCCGAAGGCCCCGCCGGACTCGACCGCATCGCCAAGGTCATGCCTCGCGACTACAGGCGTGTCCTGCTCGCCCAGGCCGAGGCCGAACGTGAGGGCCGCGACGTCGCCGAGGCCGTCATGGCCTCGGCGCGCTCCTGAGCACCGGCGGACACGAAAGGAGGAAGAAGACATGACAGACCCCAAGGGTTTCCTGAAGATCACCGAACGCCGGCTGCCCGCGCACCGGCCCGTCGACGTGCGCATCCAGGACTGGCGCGAAGTCCACGAGGGCCTCGACCGGCGGACCGTCACCGAGCAGGCCTCGCGCTGCATGGACTGCGGCATTCCCTTCTGCCACAACGGCTGCCCGCTCGGCAACCTCATCCCCGAGTGGAACCACCTCGTCCACACCCACGACTGGGCCGAGGCGGTCGAACACCTGCACGCCACCAACAACTTCCCGGAGTTCACCGGTCGTCTGTGCCCGGCGCCCTGCGAGTCGGCGTGCGTGCTCGGCATCGACCGGCCGGCCGTCACGATCAAGAACGTCGAGGTCTCCATCATCGACCGCGCGTGGGAGGAGGGCTGGGTCAAGCCCCTGCCCCCCGCCCACCGCACCGGAGGGAAGGTCGCCGTCGTCGGTTCCGGCCCCGCCGGTCTGGCCGCCGCACAGCAGCTCACCCGAGCGGGGCACGACGTCACCGTCTTCGAACGCGCGGACCGTCTCGGCGGTCTGCTCCGCTACGGCATCCCCGAGTTCAAGATGGAGAAGCGGCACATCGACCGCCGCCTCGCCCAGATGAGCGCCGAGGGCACCACCTTTCGCACCGGCGTCGAAGTCGGAGTCGACATCACCACCGACCGGTTGCGCGCCGACCACGACGCCGTCATCCTCACCGGCGGCGCCACCGCATGGCGCGACCTGCCCGTCAAGGGCCGCGAACTCGGCGGCGTCCACCAGGCCATGGAGTACCTGCCACTGGCCAACCGGGTTCAGGAAGGCGACCACGACACCCCCGCCATCGACGCCCGGGACAAGCACGTCGTCGTCATCGGCGGAGGCGACACCGGCGCCGACTGCGTCGGCACGGCCCACCGCCAGGGCGCAAGGAGCGTCACCCAGTTGGAGATCATGCCCAAGCCGCCCACCACACGGCCCGCCCACCAGCCCTGGCCCACCATGCCCACGCTCTACAAGGTCACCAGTGCCCACGAGGAGGGCGGCAGGCGGATCTACTCCGTCAACACCGTCGAGTTCCTCGGCGACGAGCACGGCGACGTCCGCGCGCTGAAGCTCGTCGACGTCGAACGCACCGATGACGGCTTCGCACCCGTGGAGGGGACCGAACGTCGGATCCCCGCCGAACTGGTCACCCTGGCCATGGGATTCGTCGGGCCCCGGAAGGAGGGCATGCTCGAACAGCTCGGAGTGGAACTGGACGGACGGGGCAACGTCGTACGCGACGCCGACTACCGGACCACCGTCGAGGGCGTCTTCTGCGCCGGCGACATGGGCCGAGGCCAGTCCCTCATCGTCTGGGCCATCGCCGAGGGACGTTCCGCCGCCGCCGCGGTCCACCGTCACCTCGGTCAGGACGGCGCCCTCCCGGTCGCCGTCGCACCGACCGATCGTCCACTGGCCTAGAGGACCGCACACGCGCGTCGGGCGCGGGGAGAGGACCCGGCGCCCGACGCTCGTACGCCCGCGAGGCGGTGACCGTGAAGGCCCACCGTCTCGACCCTCCGTGCGCGACGATCGCGTACCTGAGGGCACTCTCGCAGGCCGTCGGTGACCACAGGCACCAGAGCACGGGATCCGCCGCGGACCCCGTCGCCCACGGGCCACCCCGCCCCTGGATCCGAGAGCGGCGAACGGGGATACTGGGCGCAACACCGGACCCCCTCCCGACGAACGACGGGCCATAGCGAGGAAACCAGACGATGCTCTACCGGATGATCGCCGACACCGCCATGGTCGTCCACCTGGCCTTCCTCGCCTACGTCGCACTCGGAGGCTTCCTCGCCTGGCTCCGGCCCCGCATGATCTGGCCCCACATCGCCTGCGCCCTCTACGGACTGGGCGTCACCGTCATCGGCTGGAACTGCCCCCTCACCTACCTTGAGAACTGGGGCAGGCAAAAAGCAGGACAGAACGGACTTCCCGAAGCCGGATTCATCGACCACTACATCACCGGCATCGTCTATCCGGCCGACCACCTGCTCACCGCACAACTCACCGTCGCCGTCGTCGTGGCCGTGTCCTGGGCAGGCCACCTCGTCCTCACCGGCAGGCGTAGACGAAGCAAGACCCCCAGTTCCGTGTAAAAGTCCCGGATGGATTCCCCCACCGACCATGTCCCCGGCGCGTGTTCGGACGTACCGTCGAGGACATGACCGTTGTGACCTGGGATTCCTTACGCGCGGCGGAACACTTCGTCATGCGCAGCGCCCGCCTGGTGGATCGTTACCGCTTCGAGCACCTGTTCCGGAACGGGTCCGTCGAACCCGTCCGCTCGGCCCTGGCCGCCTACCGCAACATCGACGGCGGCTACGGCAACGGACTCGACCCCGACCTGCGCGGACACTCAAGCCAGCCCGCCGCCACCGCGATCGCCCTGAGTCACCTCGACGAGCTGGGTCACATCCCCCTCGACCTCGGCCACGACGTCTGCCGCCACCTGTCCACCGTCACCAACCCCGACGGGGGTCTGCCGCCCATCCACAGCAGCGTCCGCCACACCGAAGCCGCGCCCAGGTGGCGGCAACTCGACGACTTCTCCAGCGACCTGGCGCTCACCGCCTCCATCACCGGATACCTGTACAAGCACCACATCACCCACCCCTGGCGCGACAGCGCCACCGCCTACTGCTGGAAGCACATCAACGCCCTGCACTGGACCGAACCGCGTCAGGCCATCGGCGTCTGCACCTTCCTGCAGAACGTCCCCGACCGTGAGCGCGCCGTCGCGGCACTCGACCGGCTCCGCCCGATGATCCGCGCGTCCATCGGCACCCATCCCGCCTTCGAGACCCGCCAACGCGTCCACACCGTGCTCGACCTGGCCACCGGACCCGACCACATCGCCAGGCCCCTGTTCACCGACGCCGAGATCGAACGCAACCTCGACTTCTTCGAGAAGGCCCAACGCGACGACGGGGGCTGGGACGCCATAGCGCCGCACTGGGCGGCGGCGGCCACCCTCGAACACGAGGGCATGCGCACCATCCACTGCATGAGCGTTCTGTACGCCTACGGCCGGGTGGGGACCCTCCTGCCCCGGCCCCGAAGCGACCGCTGACAGCCGCGGACGGGTCCCCGAGCAGGGCCACCCTCACCCGTACGCGCCGAAGGCCCTCGTGCTCGGTGCGCCCCGGCGGACGGCGCCGGGGGAACGCGGCCTAACCCAACGCCAGGAACCGCACCCCCGCCATCTCCCACGATCCCCGGTCCGGCGCGGTGCCGGCCCGCCCCGTCACCGCGCGCACCGCGGCGAGCCCTCCGTCGCGCTCGGAGAGCGCGCCCGGGAACACACCCTCCAACGCCACCGGATCGGCCGCGCCGAACAGCAGACCCCGCACCACGTCCAGCGCCTCCGCCGTCACCCACGGGTCCCGGCCCAACGCGTCCGCCAGGTCCACCCCGTGCACCGCCAGCTCCAGCACCCGCGTCACCAGGAAATCCGTCAACAGCATCGGATCACCGTGCCGGGTCACCACCACCCGGTCCACCGGTTCCGAGGACAACCGGGTCGACAGTTCCTCCCACGACGACTCCAACACCCTCCCCGGCTCGGCCGCGTCCGCCCTCCCCTCCGCCACCCGCACGGCCCGCTCCACCCGGTCGGCGTTCACCGCCGGGGAGAACCGCACATCCGGCGCGTAGTACCCCGCGGCCGACACCAGGGGGCCCGACCCCTCCGGCGTGTCGGCGTCCAACATCACCAGGACCCGGTGCAGGGCGCCCACCGTGTGCACGGCCAACGCCGCCACGTCCCAGGGCGGGCATCGCGTCGGCAGCACCGCCTCCTCCTCCGACACACCCGACAGCATCCGACGTAAAACGCTTACCTCAGATGAAAGGGCACGAACCACTACGTCACGGTCGAACACCAGCACACTCCTCACAGCGGTGACGATGATGCGAATTCCGGCCACCACATCATCCCGAACCACCACCCAGGGTCACCGGGTTCGCCTCGACGCCACCTCACACACACCCGGTCGCAACCTGGTTTAGACCACTGCATCCCCCAAAAGCTCTAGAGTGT
>CALGOD010000627.1 GCA_937957845.1 uncultured Nocardiopsis sp. | reverse complement strand
GGACTGAGCTCTTGTCTGCGTCCCCGAGCGCGGCAGAGCCTCCTCTGCTACTCGGCGATTCCTCGCCCCCGCTCAAGGAAAGAGTGGGGGCTCTCTACACGGCGACGACCGGCCGGCATGATTCCGGTGGGTTCCCCAAGACACGCCGACTGCGCCCCGCTGAGGCTGAACGGTGCAGGACTCAGACGTTCGTGGCGGAATCGAAACGTACGGCGAGCGCATCCGATACCGGCCGAAGTTGACACGCGAGCGTGAGACCGGCGGCCTTTTCCTCATCGGACAACCCCAAGTCCACCTCCATCTCGGCATCTCCTATGAGTACGGAGCATTGGCAGGTGGAGCAGATACCGGCACGGCACGAGTAGGGCGCTTCGAGTCCGGCGCTGAGCATGGCCGAAAGCAGGTTCTCGTTCTCAGGCCAGCTGACCGCATGGGTCTGACCGAAGAGATCGACCACAGCGGTGGCCACAAGCGATGGGGTGGAAGCGCCCTTGGGGGTGGCCACGGCTCCGAACGACTCGATGGCAAGGCGTTCATCGTCGATGCCCATGTTCGAGCAGGTTTCCCGAACGAGGCGGCAGAAGCCGTCGGGACCGCAGACGACCACGGCCGCATAGCGGTCCTGACTGCCGATGAGACATGCGATATCGGCTTCGGTGGGCCGCCCTTGGCCCGTGGAGTTCCAGGTGGTCCACGACCTCGGTGCGCTCGATGGAATCTCACCGACCAGATGCCGGGTCAGTGCCTCGGGAAGCGCCGCGCAGTCCTCCTCCCTTCCGACGAACACGATGTCTGCGTTGTTCAAGAGGTGAGTCTCGGCCAGGCCTCCGAGGATGGAGACTCCCGATCCGGCGACCAGACAGAGCACCTCGCTGTCCGCGACACCTGAGGGAAGCGCCATGGTGGGACTCGAGTCCCCCATCCACATCGTGTCGCTTGGTTCGAATGTGGAGATGAGGCCGTCGGAGACGCCGCCAGTGCCGGTGGATCGTATGAGCAGACTGATCTCATTGTGGGAGTGGGTACTGAGGACGGTGAAAGAGGAGACCCTGCGTACTCCAAGTGGCGGTTGCAGGCTGAGGTTGACGGTTTGTCCTGCGACGAGATTGGTCGGGGTCTCCTGGGGACGTATGCGAATGATGTGGCACGAGGAGGTCAACTGCTCGCGCCGGGTGATCGTGGCGGCCATCCATGGGTCAGTGCGCATGATCGACCTCTTCCAGCATGGAGTCGAAGGAACGGCGTAAGCGCAGGGCGTTGGCCATGACGTCCTCATCGTCCGTTCCCGAGACGAACACCAGGCCCAGCGCCTCGGAATCCAGTAGTGAGTGGGTCTCGGGGTAGGTCGTACCGGGGCGCGCGGGGACCTCTCCGGACAACACGAAGTCCTGGTCGAGGATCTCGGTCGGGTTCGCGTCCCGCCGGACCTTCGCGGGCTTATCGAGGCTGAGGAACTCGATCGCCGCGTGAGCACCGAGCCGATAGCCGGTCTGTGCGGGGGCCTCCCACCCTGCCGCCGCGGCGACTTCCGCGTGCAGCTGCGAGGACCCGGTCAGCGTGTGGGTCTTGAGAGGATGTCCCGCCCCATGGGGCCGAGCGCCCAGATCGATCAGGCACGGACCGTCCTCGTCGAGGATGGCCTCCATGTGCACGGAGCCTTCGCGGTGGTCAAGCGCTTGGAGGACACCGAGTGCGTAGGCGGTGAGCGTGGCGGTCTCCGAGGACTCCCAGTCGAGCCAGCGCAGACGGTCGTAGACCATCGTGCCATTCGAGGAGGGATGTTTGTCATACGTACAGACCGCGACGACGCGGTGGTCCCCCGCGTGCGAAACGGTGTCGATGACGTATTCCCTGCCGTGGACGAACTCCTGGACGACCGCGGAGGGCTGTTGCCCACCGAAGAATCCAGGGGTCGACACGATGGATTCGATCGCCTCCAGGCCCTGCTCCACAGTGTCGACGACGCACACGCCGACGCTTCCGGCCCCGACATCGGGCTTGACGACGACAGGGAAGACCGCCGTTCGGAGCACGGAACGATGGTGGCCCGCTGCCACGTCGTGCGCGGTGAACGCTCCGATCTGCTCGGGCACCCTCACCCCGGCATCGCGCACCGTCGTGTAGAGGAGAGGCTTGTCCCAGAACCGTCGTCCTTGATCTTCGAAGGCACCGGAGGCCAGCCCGAGCCGAATCTTGAGCGCTTCGGCCAACGGCACCCCGGACTCGGCGCCTGTGATGACCGCGTCGACGCCGCGGTCACGGCAAAAGCGCACGATGTCGCCTGAATCTTCTTCCACAGCATGGTCGATCACCAGGGACGGCACGGCTTCACCGGTGGACAGACCGCTGTCCAAAGCGCGCTGGGTCCGAACGGTGTGGTAGGTGAGACCGGCTTCCTCCAGAAGGCCGTGGTAGTGGACACCGGAGCTGAAGGGATCAACGAGAAGCACGGACACGTTGTCTCCTGGCAGTATTCGAGTTCGCCACGCGGGCGGCGAGGACGAGGAGGGCGGACACGATGGTCAGCACGAGGAAGCCGATCCACGCACCGCCCACGAGCAAGAGGAGCATCCAGCTGCCGATACCCGGCCCGAGGGCCGCGCCAACGGACTGAAAGGCCGCGAGGCGTCCTTGGGCACGGGATTGGTCCGCCTCCGTGGACAGGTCCGCCACGTAGCTGTTGGACATGGGAGCGAAGATGCACTCGCCGATGGAGAACAGAACCCAACCACCGATGGCGATCGCGGCAACGTCGGCGAAGCTGCCGGTGATGGTGATGCCGGTACCCATGATCACCACGCCAAGGGCCAGCGCGACGTGTGCGGGCATCCGCTTGGTCACGTAACTGAGTGGGTATTCCACGGCGATCACGATCACGGGGTTGATGATCAGCAGCAAGGAGTAGAGCTGCACACCGTTCGGCTCTGTATCCAACCGCAGTGGCACGGCGCTCTGGTGTTGCGCGTAGACCACCATGGTCAGCGCCATCGCCACGTAGACCAGAAGCAGCCCCCACCGAAGACGTGGAGTGGAGGAACCGACCTCTCCGGCATCCTGTTCGAAGGTGTCCGAGGTGCCCTGAGCGTCAGGAGACGCGCCGGGCTCCGGCCGGCGGGGTCTGACACCCGCGAGCAGGATCAGGGGCACGATCACCGATCCGACCATGGAGAACCAGAAGAGAGTGTCGAAGTGGTCTCGTCCGATCAGGCCCACCATCGCAGGTGCGACGATGCTCCCCACGTTGATGAAGATGCGGTAGAACGCGAATCGGGTAACTCGGTCACGCCCGTCAGTCGATTGAGCGACAAGCGCCGATGCCGGTCCCACAAACGCCTGTGAGGCCATCACGCTGACGGCCGAGATCCCGACCACCCACCACGTCTGTGTGTAGTCGATCATCGCCAGGATCGCGAAGAGCACCACGTTGATCAGCGTGCTTCCCAAAAGCACCGGGATCTTGCCGAACTTGTCCGCCAGTTGCCCACCGAGGAGCGATCCTCCGACGCCGGCGACTCCGACGACCAAAAGTGCGATGGCGACCGTGGTCGCGGTCATCCCCGTTTCGGAGAAGAAGATGGCTGCGAAGAGTCCCAGGAATCCGGTGGCCCGGTTGATGAACGTGGCGAAGGACAGCGCCCAGATATCACGTCCTA
>CALGOD010000626.1 GCA_937957845.1 uncultured Nocardiopsis sp. | reverse complement strand
CCTACGGAGTGGTTCCGCACGACCTTCGCGATCCGCAGCGACGACAACGACCTCCAGGCGAACTTAGGCGTCATCGCACCAGGTCAGAGCATCCGACGCGTCGTGTTCGGCTGGACCGGCAACGCCGTGGGCAACGGGTACACGGACCTGTTCGCGGTGGCGAACGAACAGCTCGTGGCGGGCATCGTGACGACCGTCGGCGACGGTACGGAGTTCCCGCCGGACCCCCTGTTTCAGCCCGAGAACCAGAACCCGCCCCTCGAACGCTGGCTCTGGTGGGAGGCACGGGCCGTCGCGATCAACGCGTTCCCCCAGGTCGATTCGGGCGCATGGTCCGTTGTCACCGTCCCGCCGGCGGTCCCCACCGACAGCGAGGGTCAGGTACGGGTGCCCACGCTCCCGGAGGGGCAGGACGTACGGCTCTGGTTCATCGCCCAGAGCGGCGAGAACTGGCCGTTCCAGGTGCCTTGGTACCTGACCGGCTACGCGAGCGTCTTGGTCGATCTGGGGGCCACCTAGGCCTCGCCACGCCGGGCGAGCGTCCGAGGTGAGACGTACTCTGGCGGGTATGGTGCACAACGTACGAACCCCGCCGAGCAGGATCCCCCCGCACCCGGTGGAACCGCACCCCACGGCGACCGACGCGAGCAACCCGGATGGCGGCCGCCGTGGGGTGTCCTGGGTTTAGGAAGGTCTCATGGCACTGTTCAGACATCGTGTGACCGGCACGTTCGGCGGTGGCGACGAGTGGAGCTTCGGCCTCTACACGGAGGGCTCTCTCTCGACGCCCGCAGCCCAGAACGCATGGCTGGACGGCCTGACGCAGTTCTGGTCCGTGGACCTTGCGGCGCGCATCTCGACGGACGTGAGCATGACGGACGCGAGCACGGCGACGATCGATGAGGCGACCGGTCGGCAGCTCACGCGCGTTGAGGGTCAGGTTGCGCACGTGGGGACGAACGCGGGCGCGAGTCTCCCTTACCAGGTGGCGAGCGTGATCAGCCTCCGGACGACGCTCGCCACCCGAGCAGGTCGAGGACGTATGTATGCGCCGCCGCTCGCCGTCACGGAGACGGAGGCGAGCAGGCTCACGACTGCGGCCCAAGCGGACTTGGCCGACAGCGCCGCGGCGCTCATGGGGTCGCTCACGTCCGCGGGGCTGGTGCCGGTGATCTATCACCGGAACGGGTCCTCCGGCGTCCCGGCCGGGAGCACGACCCCGATCGAGTCGCTGGACGTGGGCGACGTGCTGGACACCCAGCGCCGCCGGCGGAACAAGCTCATCGAGACGCGCGTCTCGCGTCCGGTGTGAGAGCCGGCACCCCGTCGCCGCCCGACCGTGGTGAGGAGACGGCGACGGGGTGCCTCCCGTAACGCCATGGCCCTGGTCCCCGATGACCAGACGTACGGAATCCCTCACCACGGGAGGAAAGACCATGTCAGAGACCACCGCCGGAACCTGCCCGGCATGGTGCGAGCGTGACCACGCAGACGTCCAGGGCGCCTACCATCGCGCCGAGGTCGGCCACCTGGACATCCGGGGCAAGCGGCTGTTCGTCATCGTCTTGGCGACCTTCGACCGCCCGGCGGCGGTCATGCTCACCGGAGCCGAGTCGATGATCATCGAGGAGGACGACACCGAGGACGCTCGGGGCGTCTTCACGCTGCTCGGGTTCCCGTTCCTGGCGCAGCTCATCGAGCGCGCTGCATTCATCGTCGAGCGCCACAATGTCGCGTGGCGACTCGCCCAAGAAGTGCAGGACTAGTCCGGGTCCTGGAAAAGCGATCACAAAGCCGGTAGAAAGACCCCGACGACCGCCAGTCGTCGGGGTCTTTCAATGCACGGGCAGGCTCCAGAGCGCCATTCCGGCGTAACCAACCCGGCAGCCCTTCAAGAGTGCGCAGGGGCACGCACCTACCCGGCAGCGACGGCACCGGGTAGACCACATCTCAGCCGGGCGGC
>CALGOD010000625.1 GCA_937957845.1 uncultured Nocardiopsis sp. | reverse complement strand
GGAGTTCAGACGTGTGCTCTTCCGATCTCCTGGACGGCATCCTCTACGTGGAACGTCTGGATCCCCAGACCCGCAAGCAGGCCCGGCGCGACATCCGCCGTTCCGACTGGTTCATGCTCGACGGTCGGCCCGAGAAGACCACCGCCGGCCTGCCCAGCGCCTTCAGAGGAGCGGGTTGAGGGACTCCGTCGCCCGGTCCTGTGACGCCGATCCTCTCCGCTCTTCGCCCCCACCGGTCGGATCGGGTTCCTCTTCCGGGTATCTTCAGACACATCCCCGCGCACTCCCCCAATGCACGTGAGTCAACGCACTAGGCATATAACGCCAAGATCTCGTATGGTCTGCTGAGCACCCCCTCCGCCACGGCACTCCCCGCCGCACGCCGTCGCTCGACCGGATGCGCTCAGACCATCCTCGGAGAAGAGACATGACACCCACTCCTCCCTCCTTTCCGCGCGGCAGGCGTGCCGCCCTCTCCCTGACGGCCTTGGCCACGGCGATCCTGGTCGCCCTTCCGGGCACCGCTCAGGCGGAACCGGACGACGACGAGGTGGACATCGACGAACTGACCCGGCGGGCCGAGGAGCTGGAGGAGGCCTACGACGGTGAACTGCTCCAGTTCACCGAGATCAAGGAACGCGTGGAGAAGGCCGAGGAGGACCTGGAGGAGATCGAGGAGCGGCTGGAGTCCTCCCGGGTCGGAGTGTCCACGATCGCCTCCACCCAGTACAAGAGCGGCGGCGCCTTCGACCCCGCCTTCGAGGTGATCTTCTCCAGCGACCCGGAGGAGATGTTCACCGACGCGGCGACCCTGGCCTACCTCGGGGAGAGCCAGGCCGAACAGATCGCCGAGCTCGTCGCCACACGTGACGAGGCCGCGGAGGTCGCGGAGGAGCTCCAGAGCGAGAAGGACGAGGCCGCGGAACTCATCGAGGAGCTGGAGGCCGAGCGCGAGAGCGTCGAGGAGCGCATCAAGGAGTACGAGGAACAGCAGGTCCCCGATCCTCCGGAGACGCCCGGCAACGGCACCATCCCCGAGAGCGCGAAGGGCTGGGGTTGGAGCGGGGCCACCCCTCGTATGGCCGCCATCCGCGACGAGATCGTCATGCGGTTCGGTGCCCCCTACCCGGTGGGCTGCCTGCGCAGCAGCGCGGACGACCACGGCACGGGGCAGGCCTGCGACTTCATGATGAGCGCCGGCGGCGCCCTGCCCTCAGCCGAGAACAAGTCCCTCGGCACGCAGATCTCCCAGTACGCGATCGACAACGCCGACCGGCTGGGCGTCAAGTACATCATCTGGGAGCAGCAGATCTGGCACTCCGCCAACCGCCAGTGGAAGTGGATGGAGGACCGTGGCAGCTACACCCAGAACCACTACGACCACGTGCACATCTCGTCGTACTGATAGGAGGACGAATCCCGTCTGTTGCGGGATTCGTCCCCCTCACGAAAGGTGTATGGGCTAGTCAAAAGCAGTGACCGCCCCTCCTCCTCCGTGGTGTTGCATCGCGCCCGTCGTGCGCGCTGAACTGCGTTTTTCTCCGTTCCGCCCCACGCATCTCGCATCAGATGCGAGGAGGTCTTTCGGGTGAAACGGGTGGCTATCGAAGGCGCTG
>CALGOD010000624.1 GCA_937957845.1 uncultured Nocardiopsis sp. | reverse complement strand
ACCAGGCGTTAAGCATCCGTACAACAGGTCTCAGGGAGTGGCGAAATGCTTCCGGGAAGGAACCGAGTCCGGTCCCCACGGCCTTCGAGGGCGAGGCCCCGCCCGGGATCGAGGGCGAGGTGCTGCGGTACCTGCACGGCGACACGGCCGACGTCCACGAGATCCTCGACGATCCCTTCGGCGTCCGCATCAGTCCGGTGGGCGACGCCCTCCTCATCAGCTCCGGCGGCGAGGACCGACACCTGCTCCACGACGCGGCCACCGGCGAGACCTTGTGGGAGGGCCAGGCGCGTTTCCGCGGTTTCGATACCGACCGCGACGGTGAACCGGTCCTGCTCATGGCCGACACCGAGGGAACGCCGTTCGTCCTGGACGCCCACGGCGAACAGATGTGGGAACCCGCGGAGGAGGGCGACGTCTACCTCGACGGACTCGCCGTGCGCCACCCCGACGAGTGGTCCGCGGAGGAGCCGTACGGCGCCTTCTCCTTGTTGGACACCGAGGGCGACGAGTTGTGGTCCTACGACTTCGAGGCGCCGCCCGAGCCGGAGGAGGACTCCGGTGAGGAGGACGAGGAGGGCTCCGAGGAGGACCCGGACGAGCCCGAGGAGGAACAGGGGCCGGGCGTTCCCGTGGCGGTGTCGGGCGACCTGGTCCTGCTCGCCCCGGGCGGCCCCGGCTTGAACGCCTACGCGGTGGACGCCGACGCGGACACGGATTCCGACGCCGAGAAGGTGTGGTCGGTCGACGGCGAGGACGCGGACCTGGAGCTGCCGACCTCCGCTCCCGCCCCCGCGCCGCAGGTACTCGGCTTCTACCCGCTCCCGGGGGACGAACCGGAGTCCCCGGCCGAGGAGGACCCCGACGGGGAGGACGACCCCGAGAACGACGGCGAGGGCGACGACGAGGTCCTGCTGCTGCGCTGGGCCTACACCGAGGCGCCCTCCGTCCTCACCGCGCACGACCCGCGCGACGGCGACCTGCTGTGGTCCCTGGAGGAGCCGGGCACCAACCCGGTGACCGACCCCTTCCACGCGGCCGGAGCCCCGAGCGGCCTGTACGACGCCGCCACGGGCACCCTTCTGCTGTCCCAGGCCAGCGGTGCCGCCCCCATGATCGCGATCGACCTGGCCACCGGAGAGGTCCTGTGGGGTCTGGAGGAGGACGCCGGGTCCATCTCGCCGGCCTTCGCCTTCGACGGCCTCGTCTACGGCGACTCCCGCGCCAGCACGGGAGAGGACCGCCAACTCGTCCTCGACGCCGTCACGATGGACGTGGTCGAGGACGAACTCCCGGCCTACGTGGAGGCGGTCACCGAGAGCGGACACGCCGTCCTGGTCCAGGACCGGCAGCGCTTCGTCTACGGTCCGCCGCCGCAGGACGAGGAACCGAGCCCTTCCCCGTCCGACGAGGCGAGCTGAACCGACGAAGGGCCCGATGACGCACCACCCGGGGTGAGTGCCGCGCGCGGTGTTGGGGCCGGCCCTGGTCGTGACGATCGCCAACCCGGCCCCGGTCGGCGCGGCGACCTACGGTGGCCAGTGCGGAAGCGGGTACGGCAAGGTCAACGAGGCGGCGATCCCGGGCGGGACGGTGTTCCTGACCTACAACAACGCCAACGGCAAGAACTGCGTCGTGGTGGTGCGGTCCGGCCCGGGCGCGCGGATGTCCATGGACGCCGCCCTCAAGCAGAGCGGCGGCACCTCCTGGCAGACCGACCCGGGCGACTTCACCGAGTACGCGGGGCCGGTCTACCTGTCGGCGGCGGGGCAGTGCGTGGACTGGGGCGGCAAGATCGGCGACGACTGGGTCGTCCGCAACGGCACCAACTGCGGCTGATGCCCCGGTGGGCTCCCCGCCGGGGCGGGGGAGCCCAGTGAGGGAGCCCTTGGGGGTGGGGAACCCGCTGACGGGGAGCCCGCTGACGGGGGGAGCCCGTGCCGCTATCGGGCGAGGTCGAAGGCGGCCCAGGTGTGGGTGCCGAGGTCGCCGAAGCGGCAGACGCGGGAGTATCCCCAGGCTGTGGACAACTCCCCGACCATGAGCAGCCCGCGTTGGCCCTCGGCCTCGTCCCACTCGGCGGCGGTGCGCGCCTCGGGGATCTCCGGAACGCCCCCGGACAGTCCGTCATCGGTGAACCCCAGGGTCACCGAGCCGTCGTCCACCAGCCACAGGGTCCGGACGACGTGCCCGTCGTCCCCTCCCGAAGCGGTGTACTTGACGCAGTTGGCGAACAGCTCGCTGCCGCACAGGACCAGCGTCTCGGCGACGTCCTCGTCGAACCCCTCCAGGTCGGCGCGCAGGTCGCGGCGGACCCGGGACAGGTGGGAGAGGTCCCCGGGGTAGAGGCGGTGCTCCCACAGGCGGGTCGGGGTCATGCTCCCACCCCCGCCATCTGCTTGCGTTCCTGCTGGGCCTGCCATCGGCGGACGACCTCGGTGAGGTCGTCGAAGGTGACCGGCGGTGGGTCCGAGGCGAGCAGGTCGCCCTCGGCGACCCGGGGTTCGGGGATACGCGGTGCGGCCCACCGCTGGAGGCGCGCGGTCGCGGCGGCCTGGGCACGGCTCTGTTCATGGGCGGTGTAGTAGGGCCTGACCAGGGGGAGGTCGTCGGCCGGGAAGACCTCGCGCGGCTCGGCCAGGCGCGGGGCGGCGGGGGGAAGCGGTCGGACGGCGGGACCGGGGTGGGCGGCGTAGCGGCGCACGCGGGTCGAACGTCGGCGGACGTGACGGCCACGGGGAGAGGCGAACAGCGCTCGCAGGAGCCCGAGGGCATTCCTGAGGAGCGCGGCACTAAACTGGCTCACGCTGGCAATCCTTGGGTTGAAAGAAGTTGAATTGCTGGCCATGGCCCCGGGCGCTGAGAGAGCGTCGCGGGGTCACGATCTTTTCGGTTGTGCGGCCAGAATAGGGCACGGCGGGGCCGCGTGCACACTTTTCGCACAGAACGCCGAAGAAGTTCTCAGGAAAGGTGTTCTGGCTGGTCAGGATGCCGGTGGGCTCTGGGGATAAATGGCTTTTCTGGGGGTGGAATACATAAGTCCGGTTTGTTTTCTTTGTTGGGATCTGCGTTGGTGAGTGGTGGCACGAGGGTGCGCAGGGAGGTCTCGGTGGAGGGCGGGGGCGGGGGTCTCTGCGGAGGGCGAGAGGGTGCGGCGGGAGGTCTCGATGGAGTGCGTTGGGAGGTCTCTGTGAACGGCCGGAACCGTTGCCAGTGTGACCCGAGTGGCCTGATCTGCGGTGACGCTTCTATGTCAAGCGGCGGGTTGATAACCCTGTCCAGCCCGCCGCCGGTCG
>CALGOD010000623.1 GCA_937957845.1 uncultured Nocardiopsis sp. | reverse complement strand
AGGAGCCCTCGTGGGAGCCGTGGATCGAGCCGCCGGAGCCCGTGCGTGAGCGCCGTGGCCGTGGCGGTCCTCGCCGTGGCGGCTACCGCGGTGGCTACCGGAGCGAGCGCGGAGGCGGTTACCGCGGTGGTTACCGCGGGGACCGTTCCCGTGGTGAGCGCGGCGAGGGCGGCTACCGTGACGGTGAGCGTCAGGGCGAACGTGGCGAGGGCTGCGGTCACCGTTCCGACCGTCCCCGTGGCGAGCGGCGCGGCGGCGGTGGTTACCGGAGCGGCGACAACCGCGGCGGTTACCGCGGCGATCGTCGCGGTGGTCCCTCGCGTCGGGGCGAGCGCTACGACTCGGCCCAGCGACACTGACAGCGTGAGAACGGGCCCGGGGCCGGCAGGTGCCACCTGCCGGCCCCGGGCCGTCACCGGGGTCGATTACTCCTCTCGGACACTGACGCGACTCAGGTCGACGCCCTTGGTCTCACGGGCGAACGCGACCGCGACCAGGGTGAGGGCGGACATCGCCGCCACGTACAGGGCGATCGGTGTGCCGGTGCCGAAGGAGGCCAACAGCGCGGTCGCGATCAACGGTGCCAGGCCGCCCGCCACGATCGAGGCCAGCTGGTACCCGATCGAGGCGCCGGAGTAGCGCACCCGCGTGCTGAACAGCTCCGAGAAGAAGGCGGCCTGGGGGCCGTACATGGCACCGTGCAGCACCAGGGCCACGGTCGCGGCCAGGGTCACCGAACCGAAGGTGCCCGCGTCGATCAACGGGAAGAACGCGAACGCCCACAGCGCCACGCCCGCGGCACCGATGGCCGTCACCGGACGCCGCCCCAGGCGGTCCGACAACGCTCCCCAGGCCGGGATGGTCACCAGGTGTACGGCGGAGGCGATGAGCACCGCGTTGAGCACCTGTCCGGTGGGCATCTGCGCCTGCTGGGTGGCGTAGACGAGGATGAACGCCGTGGCGACGTAGTAGGAGACGTTCTCGGCCATGCGCACCCCCATGGCCACCAGTGCCTCGCGCCAGTGGTCGCGCAGCACGGAGAGGATCGGGGCGCGCTCGGGCCGGGCCGAGGCGGCCGCCCGTTCGCCGGCCTCCCGGAAGACCTGGGACTCGCTCACCGCCAGACGGATCCACAGGCCGATGAGCACCAACACGCCCGAGAGCAGGAACGGGACGCGCCAGCCCCAGGACAGGAAGGCCGCGTCGGACATCGTCACGGCCAGGACGGCCAGTACCGCGGTGGCCAGCAGGTTGCCGCCGGGCGCGCCGGCCTGGGGCCAGGACGCCCAGAACCCGCGGTCGGCGGGTCTGCCGTGTTCGGCGACGAGCAGCACCGCGCCGCCCCACTCGCCTCCCAACGCGAAGCCCTGGACGACCCGCAGCAGCGTCAGCAACAGGGGCGCGGCCACACCGATCGCCGCATAGGTCGGCAGCAGACCGATCGCGAACGTGGCACCCCCCATCAGCAGCAGGCTGATGACCAGTAATTGTTTACGGCCGATACGGTCACCGAAGTGCCCGAAGACCAGGCCGCCCAGAGGACGTGCGATGAACCCCACGGCGTAGGTGGTGAACGCCAGCATGGTGCCGACCAGAGGGTCGGAGTCGGGGAAGAAGACGCGGTTGAAGACGAGGGCGGCGGCCGAGCCGTAGAGGAAGAAGTCGTACCACTCGATGGTCGTGCCGATGAGACTGGCCGTGACCACTCGGCCGAAGGGCGTCCTGCGCGGTCCGGAGGGTGACGGAGGGGATGCGTTCGGTTTCATGCACGGAACGGTAGGGAGTGTCGGTGGAACCGGCCATGGGCGTTTCCACCACAGGACACCGAGTGGGCATGTGCCCGGAGCGGGTTGTCGTACTCAGGGCTGGTGGTGTCCCACCGGCTCTTGGCCGACCTGTGCGAGGGCTTGGGTGATGTAGTCCATGACCGGTCCTGGTATCGGCTCGGGCAGCGAGTCCAGGTGATACCAGGGCAGTGCCTGTCCCTCACCCGGGACGAGGGGTTCCTCGCCTGTGACCCGGGCGTGGAACATGGCCGGGGGCAGCGTGTCGGGTGCGACCACGCGCACGTGCACCCGGTGCGGCCGCCGGAGGTCGAGACCGGTCTCATCCCGCACCTCGCGGCGCGCTGTCTCCTCCCGGCTTCCACCGGGCTCTTGTCGACCTCCGGGCAGGATCCAGTGGCCGGGCCAGACGATGCCGGGTTCGTCCACACGGAGCCGGCACAGGATCCGACCGCTGCGGTCCCGGATGAGCACGAGCGAGCCGTTGTGGTCCGTACATCTCTCCTGCCAGGGCGAACGAGCCGCAAACTATCCGGTGTCCTGTGGCGGGACCTGCCCGAACACTATGGCCCCAGGAGATCGCGGCCGGCCGCCGCCGGTTCCTGGACGACACCTGGCCAAGGACCGGCCGATCGGCTCGGGATCGACGCCGCCAGCGGAGGAGGAACTCATCGCCGAGGTGGACTCCACCACGGTGCGGACCCACTCCCACACCGCCGGAACAGCGAAAGAGGGGAGGCGGTTCGAGGTGAACCGGACGGACGCGAGGTCTTGAGACGCTCCCAGGGCGGGCCGGCCACCACGATCCACCTGCTCACCGACCGGCATCGCAGGTTCTTGGTGCCGGTCCCCGGTCGGGGCCGGCACGGGGATGCGCTCCAGCGGTAATTGGGAGCATGGTGTGAGGTGAAATTTCCGTTGGGGTGGAACTTTTCACGGGTTTTGGAGAGGATGGCCGAGGTCGGTCGTTTCCTCACCGGCCAAGTAGGTCTCGCGGAGATAACGCTCCGCGTTGTCGCAGGTCGTTAAGCGTGA
>CALGOD010000622.1 GCA_937957845.1 uncultured Nocardiopsis sp. | reverse complement strand
AGGTCGGCGCGCACCCGGCGGGCCGCCTCCACCATGTTGCGCAGGGCCGGTTCGGCCTCGGCGTAGCCCCGTGTCTTGAGTCCGCAGTCGGGGTTGACCCACAGGTTCGCGGCGTCGATGTGCGCGACCGCCGACCGCAGCGCTTCCTCGATCTCCTCCACCGAGGGCACGCGCGGGGAGTGGATGTCGTACACCCCCGGGCCGATCCCCCTCCGGTGACCGCGCCTGCCGAGGTCGTCCACCAACTCCATGCGCGAGCGGGCGGCCTCCACGCTGGTGACGTCGGCGTCCAGCGCCTCGATCCCGTCGACGATCGGTCCGAACTCCGAATAGCACATGTGCGTGTGGACGGTGGTGGACGGAGCCACCCCGGAGGTGGCCAGGCGGAAGGCGCCCACCGCCCAGTCCAGGTACTCCTGGTGGCGGTCCCCGCGCAGCGGCAACAGCTCGCGCAGTGCCGCCTCGTCCACCTGGATGTGGCGGATCCCCGCTCGTTCCAGGTCCAGGACCTCGTCCCGAAGCGCCAGGGCCACCTGGCGCGCGGTCTCGCCCAACGGCTGGTCGGTGCGCACGAACGACCAGGCGAGCATGGTCACCGGACCGGTCAGCATGCCCTTGACCGGCTTGTCGGTACGCGACTGGGCGTAGGTGATCCACTCGACCGTCATGGGCTCGGGACGCGAGACGTCACCGAAGAGGATCGGCGGGCGCACACACCGCGAACCGTACGACTGCACCCACCCGTTCTCGGTGGCGGCATAGCCCTCCAACTGCTCGGCGAAGTACTGGACCATGTCGTTGCGCTCGGGTTCGCCGTGCACGAGCACGTCCAGGCCGATCTCCTCCTGGAGGGCGATCACCCGGTCGATCTCCTCGCGCAGGATCTGCTCGTAGGCCTCCTTCGCCAGTTCGCCACGGCGGTGCGCGGCGCGGGCGCTCCGCAACCGTGCGGTCTGCGGGAAGGAGCCGATGGTGGTCGTGGTGAGCGGGATCCGCGTGGCGGAACCGCGTTCCCGGGGTCGCTCATAGGCCTGCGGACCCAACGCGTCGAGACGGGCACGCACCCGTGCGTCGGTGAAGGCGGGGACAGGGACACCCGTCTGCGGGTACTCGGCTTCGGCGCCTTCGGACAGCACACGGCCGAGCAACGCCACCTCCTCCGCCTTCTGTCGGGCGAAGGCCAAAGCCCCGCGCAGTTCGGGTGCCAGGGAGGTCTCGGCGTCCAGGTCCAGGGGCACGTGCAGCAGGGAGCAGGAGGTGCTCACGGTGAGCTCGTCGGTGAGGGCCAGCAAGGTGCCGAGGGTCGCCACGGCGGCCGGGATGTCGGTGCGCCAGACGTTGCGTCCCTCCACCACACCCGCGACCAGACGGGTGCCGCCCAGGCCGGAGACCCTCACCAGGTCGTCCACGCCCTCGTCGTCGGTGACCAGGTCCAGACCCACGGCCTCGACCGGCGATTCCTTCAGGACCCGTAGGGCGGAGGCGCCGATGGACCCGAAGTAGGTGGAGACCAACAGCTCCGGGCGTTCGGTCAGGAAGCCCAGACGCCGGTAGGCATGCTCCAGGTGCTCGAGGGACGCGCGGCCCTCGTCGGCGGCCAGGATCGGCTCGTCGAGCTGGACCTCCACGACTCCGGCGATGCGCAGTTCGGTGAGAAGCGCGGCGTAGGCGTCCAGGAGAGGGTCGAGCAGCTCCACGGGCCGCCACCCCTCGGGGGCGTCGTCGGCGGCCTTGGCGAGCAGCAGGAGGGTGAGCGGCCCCACCAGGACCGGACGTGTGCGGAATCCGGCTTCGGCCGCCTCTCGGAACTCGGCCACCGGCTTGTCACCGACCAGGCGGGGGCGGGTGCTCGGTGAGACCTCGGGGACCAGGTAGTGGTAGTTGGTGTCGAACCACTTGGTCATCTCCAAGGGAGGGGCGTCCTGCTCGCCACGGGCCAGGGCGAAGTAGCGACGCAGCTCCTCCTCTCGGTCCTTCGCCGCCGCGGGTGAGGCGAAACGGGCCGGAACCAGGTCGAACAGCACCGCCGCGTCCAGGACGTGGTCGTAGTAGGAGAAGGTGTTGGAGGGGATGTCGTCGACACCGGCCTCGCGTAGCCGGGCGTAGACGTCCCGGCGCAGGTCGGCGGCGACCGCGTCCAGTTCCTGGGCGCTGATCCGTCCCTTCCAGTAGGACTCGGTCGCACGCTTGAGTTCACGCTCCGGTCCGATGCGCGGATAACCGTGCACGCTGGAGCGCACGGAGGCGCGTGATGCGCCCGGAGAGGCGGGGGCCTTTGCGGCGGTCTCGGTGGTCAAGCTTCTCTCCCTCGTCGAAAGCCGGGCTCCGGCCACCGGGGAGGAAGAGCGGAAACGACGGTGGGGGCGCACGAGAGCGCGGCGCACCCGCCTCCGCCGCAACCCTCCCTCGGGGCGCGGGGCCACCGGCGGCGCGGGCGCGCCACCGGGTGGAGGCAGGTCTTCGGACTCGGGGGCGCGGGCGGTGCGGACACCGCTCCTCCTAGTGGTCACCGCTTCCCGGTTACCGGCCTTCGACCGGTTCACCAGTGCCCATGGTGACGTTCGTTCCCCCATACCGCTGCGGGGCAGTCCCGGATTCTCACCGGGTTCCCTCTTTCGACATGCCCCGCTCCTTCAGGGACCGGTCCGGTCCGCGGGAGGGGACATGTACCTTCCACGCCTGCGAGTATAGAGAGGCCCCTTCGCCCTCCGTAGCGGGCACACCCCTTTCTCTGTCGGCCGAAAAGACGAGAACCCCGGCCTCGTGGCCGACATCACACCTGACATGAAGCGTCCTGCGGGCGAACCCCTGCTCCCCGCCGGTGTTCGTTCGACGATGAACGTGGAGATCTCCCCGTGAAGAAGCAGTCACCCCCCTCCATGGCGCCCGCACATCCCCTCCTGACGGTGCTGGTGGCGTCGCTGGTCCTGGCCGGGATGGTGCTGCTGTCGACACGACCACCCTCCGTGGTCGAGCGTTCCTCGACGGAGAACGTCTCGGACCCCGCCTCCGAGGCCGGGGAAGCGCCTCCCGCCCTGGGGGAACCGGACGGGCTGACCGTGGTGGAGGCGGCGGACGTGGTGGGGGTGAGCGAGACCGAGCTCTCCTATGACGGGGGGATCCCCGTATCGGTGACCTTCCCGGTCATCCCCAACGCCGAGCCGCTGACCGCCTTCCTGGAGCGCCGGCTCGGTGAGGAGGTGCGCGCCTTCGAGACGGCGGGCCCGGGTGC
>CALGOD010000621.1 GCA_937957845.1 uncultured Nocardiopsis sp. | reverse complement strand
GACCACGGTGAGGAGCGCCGGCGTGATCAGTGATTGGCTCGCCCACCACCACACGGCGCGTCTGTCCACGCGGTGTCGGGGCGGGCGTAGGCGGGGGGTGTCGGCGTTCATCGCGTCCACGCCTCCTTCTCGGTCGGGGGCCCGGGGGCCGGTCTGCTATTAAAAGTGATATCACAATGCTATGCTTCAGTCATCACAATGAAGAGAGCGGAGTCGAGATTGACCACCACCGGCCACACCCCGAATCCCACTTCCCAGTACCGTGAACACCCCGCGAACAGCATCAACGGCATGCCGATGGCCGTGGTCAGCGTCGTGCTGTTCCTCGTCGGCGTGGGCCTGGCCCTGTCGGTCCTCATCGCATGGCCCGTGGCCCTGGTGCCCGTCGGCGTGGTCCTGGCGGTGATCGGCTTCCTGCTCTTCATCGGGTTGGAGATGGTCGCGCCCAACGAGGCCAAGGTCGTCCAGCTCTTCGGTCGCTACGTGGGCAGCGTGCGCACCGACGGTCTGCGCTGGGTCAACCCCCTCACCGTGCGCAAGGGCGTGTCCACCCGTATCCGTAACCACGAGACCTCCGTCATGAAGGTCAACGACGCCTCCGGCAGCCCCATCGAGATCGCCGCCGTCATCGTCTGGCAGGTCGAGGACACCGCGCGCGCCTCCTTCGAGGTGGACGACTTCGTCGAGTTCGTCTCCATCCAGACCGAGGCCGCCGTGCGCCACATCGCGGGCAACTACCCCTACGACTCCTACGACGCCGACACCAGTCGTTCCCTGCGCGGCAGCGCCGACCTGATCACCGAGGAACTGTCCAAGGAGGTCGGGGAGAGGGTCGAGGCGGCCGGAGTGCGGATCGTGGAGACGCGCTTCACCCACCTGGCCTACGCCTCGGAGATCGCCCAGGCCATGCTCCAGCGCCAGCAGGCCGGCGCGCTGATCGCCGCCCGTAGGGAGATCGTCGAGGGCGCCGTGGGGATGGTCGACCGCGCGCTTGAGCGCCTGTCCCAGGAGGAGGTGGTAGAGCTGGACGAGGAACGCAAGGCCGCCATGGTCAGCAACCTGCTCGTGGTGCTGTGCTCCGATCGTCCCGCCAGCCCCGTCGTCAACACCGGGACTCTGTACCAATAACCGGTTGAGGTGGCCGTGTCCGAGCGTAAGAAGGTGCTGCTGCGGCTCGACCCCGCCGTCCACGACGCGCTCGCGCGGTGGGCCGGGCAGGAGTTGCGCAGCACCAACGCACAGATCGAGTTCCTCCTGCGCCGCGCACTGGACGAGGCGGGACGGATGCCCAAGGACGTGCGGGCCATTCCTCGCAGAGGTCGCCCCCGTAAGGCCGCGTCCCAGGAGGGGGACGAGGTCCCCAGGGAGTGAGGGAGGCCGGCGCCGGGAGCGCCGGCCTCCCGGTGTGGAACGGAGGGCCGGCCTTGATCAGACCAGGGCCGCGGCGGCCGCGCGTCCCGCGATGCGGCCGGAGAAGAGACACCCGCCCAGGAAGGTGCCCTCCAACGCCCGGTAGCCGTGCACGCCACCGCCACCGAACCCGGCGACCTCACCGGCGGCGTACACTCCCGGCAACGGGGTGCCGTCCTCACGCAGCACACGTGCGTCCAGGTCGGTGTGCAGCCCGCCCAGCGTCTTACGGGTGAGGATGTGCAGGCGCACCGCGATCAGGGGTCCTGCCTTGGGGTCCAGGATCTGGTGCGGGCCGGCCACCCGGGCCAGGCGGTCCCCCCGGTAGTTGCGCGCACCGTGGATGGCCGTCACCTGCAGGTCCTTGGTGAAGGTGTTGACCATCTCCCGGTCCCGGGCCACCACCTCCCGGGTGACGGTGTCGGGGTCCAGCACACCGTCACCCGCGATCTTTCGCATCTTGGTGATCAGCTCGGGCAGCCTGTCGGCCACCACGAAGTCCGGGCCCTTGTCCTTGAACGCCTCCACCGGTCCCGGCGCACCCGGCAGCACCCGCTTGAGGACGAGCTTGAGGTCCTTGCCGGTCAGATCGGGGTTCTGCTCCGACCCGGAGAGGGCGAACTCCTTCTCGATGATCTTCTGGGAGAGCACGAACCAGGTGTAGTCGTGGCCGCTGCCCATGATGTGCTCCAGCGTGCCCAGGGTGTCGAAACCGGGGAAGTAGGGCGCGGGCAGTCGTTTGCCGGTCGCGTCCAGCCACAGTGACGACGGCCCCGGAAGGATGCGGATACCGTGCCGCTTCCAGATGGGATCCCAGTTCTGGATGCCCTCGGTGTAGTGCCACATGCGGTCGGGGTTGATGATCTGCCCGCCCGCCTCACCGGTGATGCCGAGCATGCGCCCGTCCACGTGCTCGGGCACGCCCGAGAGCATGTTCCGGGGCGGGGTGCCCAGACGTTCGGGCCAGTTGCGGCGCACCATGTCGTGGTCGGCGCCGAGGCCGCCGGAGGTGACGATGACCGCCTGGGCGGAGATCTCGAAGTCGCCGGTCACCTCGCGGTTGCTGGCCTGGCCCCGTGGGACGTCGCTGGGGGCCAGGAGCGAACCGCGCACACCGGTGACCGTTCCGCCGGTGACCACCAGTTCGTCCACCCGGTGCCGGAAACGCAGGGAGACGAGTCCCCGCTCGGCCGCCGCGCGCACCCGGCGTTCGAAGGGCGCGACCACGCCCGGACCGGTTCCCCAGGTGATGTGGAAGCGGGGGACGGAGTTGCCGTGCCCGTCGGCCAGATAGCCGCCGCGCTCGGCCCAGCCCACGAGGGGGAAGATCCGCAGCCCCTGGCGGTGGAGCCAGGAACGTTTCTCCCCGGCGGCGAAGTCCACGTACGCCTCGGCCCACCTGCGGGGCCAGGCGTCCTCGGGGCGGTCGAAGGCGGCGGTGCCCATCCAGTCCTGCAGCGCCAGGTCGACCGAGTCCTTGATGCCCATACGGCGCTGTTCGGGTGAGTTCACGAAGAACAGTCCTCCGAAGGACCAGAACGCCTGACCGCCCAGGGACTGCTCGGGTTCCTGGTCGAGCAGGATCACCCGTTTGCCGGCGTCGGCCAGTTCGGCGGTCGCGACCAGGCCCGCCAGCCCGGCGCCGACGACGATCACGTCGGCGTGGTCGACTCCACTGCCCATGTCGGCTCTCCTCAGGTCGGCCGTGTCCCAGGACACGGTGTGCGCGATGCAATGACTGTGCCCCTGCGGGGACGTCCCGGCAAGAGCGACGTGTGGTGTGCGCCACCTCGTTTGTCAGGGTGTGACAAACCCACCGGCCGGGAGGCGGACCTCGTGGTCGAGCCCGGCAGGGCCTCCCGTGCGCGCCGCGCAGTCCGTGGAGCCTGCCCATGCGGTGGGGCCGGGACGGTGGTGCCGGTGGTGCCGTGCGAGTGCGGTACCACCGGCCCTCCCCTCATCCGCCGAAGCGCACCAGCGACCGACCGCCCCGGCCCTGCCGCATGCGCTCGAAGGCCTCGGGCACGCCTTCCAGCGGGATCTCGTCGGTGACCATCGCCGACAGCTTCAGCTCTCCCGTACGCACCTGCTCGGCGATGAGCGGGATGTCGTGGGTCGGGTCGCTGGAGCCGTAGACGCAGCCGCGCAGCGTCCGCGCCTGGTGGAACAGCTCCAGGGCGTTGAACGACACCTCGTCCTTCAGCGAGCCCACGCCCACCACCGTGATGGTGCCGCCCCTGCGGGAGACGTTCCATGCGGTGCGCACGACCTTGGCCGACCCCACCACCTCGAAGGCGTGGTCGGCGCCCCGGCCACCGGTCAGCGCGCGCACGGCCTTGACGAGTGAGTCGTCGGCCACGAGGAACTCGGTCGCGCCCAGCGAGCGGGCCAGCTCCTCCTTGGCGGGGGAGACGTCCACCGCGATCACCGGGTCCGCCCCCGCCAGCCGTGCGGCCTGGAGCACCGACAGTCCCACCCCGCCCAGACCCAGGACGAGGGCCGACTGGCCCGGGCGCACCCGCGCGGAGTTGTGGACCGCGCCCCATCCGGTGAGCACCGCACAGCCCAGCACCGCCGCCATCGCGGTGTCGATGCCCTCGGGCAACGGTATGACGGCATGGTCCGGCACCACGGTGGCCTCGGCGAACGCGCCACAGCCCAGACCCGGGTAGACGGGGGTGCCGTCGGTCAGTTCCGCGTAGGGGCGCGCGGCGCCGTCCAGCGCGTGCTCGCACAGGTAGGGCTCGCCCTGACGGCAGAACCAGCACTCACGGCAGGAGGGCGCCCAGTTCAGGATCACCTGTTGGCCGGGCACCACGGAGGTGACGCCCTCGCCCACGGCCTCCACGGTCCCGGCGCCCTCGTGACCGAGCACGGCGGGCCACTTCTGGGCCAAGGTCCCGTTCGACAGGGAAAGGTCCGAGTGACACACGCCCGCCGCGGCCAGGCGCACCCGTACCTGGCCGGGGCCGGGATCGGGCAGGACCAGCTCCTGGATACGCGGAGGGGCGTCCTTTTCGGAGAAGACGGCGGCTTTGATGGTCGTACTCATGGGAGGAACTCCAATCGGGGACTGCCGCGACAGTAGCAATACCGACCGGTCGGTCAAGAGCCGGGGCGGTCGGTGCCGGGCCGCTTCGAAAGGAGGAGGGACACCCTGGGTTCTGTGTCCTTTGCTTTTCTCGACCGACATTTTGCCTGGTGGGGGTGATGATGGGAAACAGAGGAGGGGGTCATGGTCAATCCGGTTTGGGTGGGAACCCTGATGTTCGGCAAGGTGCCCGTCGGCGTGCGGCTCTACAGCGCGCGCGAGCGCAGGGGACCCGTGCTGCATCAGTTCGAGCGTGGTACGGCCGACCGCATCCGCTACATGCGCGTGAACGAGCGCACCGGCGAGGAG
>CALGOD010000620.1 GCA_937957845.1 uncultured Nocardiopsis sp. | reverse complement strand
TGAGCCCGCTGTCCATCCACGTCGGTGTGCTCGGCGCCAAGCGCGCCTGGTGGGCCGCCCTGGTCGAATTCGGCACCAGCCAGAAGCCGGCCCGCCCGTTCGCCGAACCGGCCGCGCGTGAGGCTGAGCAGCGATACCCGAAGCGGATGGCGAAGTTCCTCAACAGGAGGTTGCCCCCGCGATGAGCGCGACGACACCGGCCCGCCGGCCGATGGCGGATATCCAGACCGCGCTGTACCAGCGGCTCACCGCCCCGGGCGCCGACCTCGGCGCGGCGGTGTACGACTACGTCCCGGAGGGCGACGCCGCGGCCTGGCCGTATGTCACGATCGGGGAGGCGATCGAGACCCCGGCCAACGCGCACGACTTCTTGGGCAGGGACACGACCATCTACCTGCACGTGTGGAGTCGGTACCGGGGGTTCGCTGAGGCGAACGGTGTGGCGAACCGGCTCACCGCGTTGCTGGACCACCGCCCCGATGCGCTGGACCTCGGGCCCGGCCAGTACGTGACCTCGATCAGGTTCGAGTTCTCCCAGACCCTACGAGACGAGAACCCCGAAGTACGGCACGTCGCGATCCGGTTCCGGATTCGCACAGCACAGACCTGACACACCAGACCACGAGCCCCGACCCCACCGGCCGGGGCTTTCTCGTATGCAAGGAGATCCGCTATGGCGGGCAAGGACGCATTCGGCGTCAAGCTGGAACGCAGCTCAGACGGCGGTACCACGTGGGAGCCCATCGGCAACATCCACTCCATCTCCGGCCCCGGCCTGGAGCGTGAGGAGTACGACGTCACCACCCACGACTCTCCGGACCAGTGGGAGGAGATCATCTTCGGCATCAAGCGGTCCGGTGAGGTCTCGGCGGACGTGTACTTCGACGCCGAGAAGCACCTCGATCTGCTGTCGGACTTCGAGACCTCCGACCCGGTCGACTACCGGATGACGTTCAAGGACGGCAGCAGGTGGGCTTTCAAGGCGGGCCTCACCGGCTTCGAGCCGGACTTCCCGCACGACGGATCAGCCGAGGCGTCCTTGACGTGGAAGGTGTCCGGCAAGCCCAACTTCGACGACGCCGAAACCGGCGGTGGTGAGTGATGGCCGAGCGTATCTGCGTGGTCCGCACCGGGGGCGTCCTCACCCTGGTGGTGGACGGGGTGGAGATCCCCGCCAACGCCATCCGGCGCGGCTCTGTCGAGCTGCCCGTGGACACCGACGACGTCCCGACCGTGCGCCTGGCACTCACCGCCCGGCACGTGGACGTGGTCAACACCCTGAACGAAAGCGAGACCCCCTGATGGCACTGCTGAGCGCCGAACAGATCGTGAAGGCCGACGACCGCATGCACGAGGACGTGCACGTTCCCGAGTGGGGCGGTGAGGTGCGGGTGATCGGCCTGTCCGGCACCGACCGCGACGCCTACGAAGCCGAGTTCGTGGACGCCAAGGGCAAGCCCGCCGTGCAGCGCCTGCGGAACGTGCGCGCGAAGCTGCTGGTGAAGTGCCTGGTGGACGAGGACGGCAACAGGTTGTTCGCCGACAACCAGGCCAAGGTCCTCGGCGCGAAGAACGGGGCCGTCGTTGACAGGTTGTTCGACGTGGCCCGTCGCCTGTCCGGCATCGGCCAGGACGCGGTGGCTGAGGGAAAAGACGACTCCGACAGCGAAGCGAACGACAGTTCTACTTCCGACTAGCGGCTCACCTGGGGATGCCCGTCGGGGAGATGCTTCGCCGCACCAGCTCGGCAGAGCTGACCGAGTGGATGGCGTATGAGCAGCTGGCCGGGCCGCTCGGACCGGCACGCACGGACATCCTCTTCGCTCAACTGTGCGCCGTCGTGGCCAACTCCCAACGGGCCAAGAATTCGAGGAAGGCCAAGCCGAAGGACTTCCTCCCCAAGTGGGACCGAGGACGCGGCGAACCGCAGACCTGGCAGCAGCAGAAGTCCATGGCCCAAACGCTGAACGCCGCTTTCGGCGGGACCGTCAACGGCCGCTCCCAGGACCGGCAGACCCAGGGGCCCCGCTACAAGGCCACGACCCGCGACGGCCTGGCCGTCGTGCTCGACACCCGTAACGGCACCACCGAGTGGACCGGCCTCGATCGTGACCAGGCATCTGAGATCGCCGCCGAGCTCAATCGCATGACCACCACCTGAAAGGGGGCGACGCTGTGGCCACCCTCCAGGAGCTGATCGTCAAGATCGGTGCGGACACCGACGGCCTGGACAAGATCGAGCAGGGTCTCGGTAAGGTCCGAGATGTCGGATCGAAGATGACCGACGTCGGCAAGGGTCTGACAGTGGGTGTCACCACCCCCGTGGTGGGGATGGGCGCCGCGATCCTGAAAACAGCCGGCGACTTCGAGGCCGGTATGAACGGGGTCCGCGCGGTGACCGGCGCATCCGGGCAGGACTTCGAGGACCTCCAGGCCAAGGCCCGGGAGATGGGGGCCACCACCGCCTTCTCCGCCACCGAGGCCGCCTCGGCGATGGAGTTCCTCGGCATGGCCGGGTGGGACACCAACGAGATCATGGCCGGACTGCCCGACGTGTTGAACCTGGCCGCCGCCGGGTCAGTGGACCTGGCAGAGGCCGCCGACATCGCGTCCAACATCATGTCGGGGTTCGGCATCGAGGCCACCGAAATGGGCCGCGTCGCCGACGTGCTCGCCAAAACCGCCGCCTCGGCCAACGTGGACCTGAACATGCTGGGCGAGTCGATGAAGTACGCCGCGCCCATCGCTCAGGCGGCGGGCTGGTCGTTGGAGGAGACCGCCGCTGCGGTCGGCATCCTGGGCGACGCCGGTATGCAGGGCAGCATGGCCGGTACCGGGTTGAACTCGGTGATCGCCACCCTGGCCGACACATCCAGCACGGGCGGGAAGAAGTTGGCCGAGTTCGGTGTGGCGGCTCTGGACTCTGCCGGGGAGGTGCGTCCGCTCACCGATGTCCTCACCGACCTGGCCGAGGAGGGGGCCGGGGTCGCCGAC
>CALGOD010000619.1 GCA_937957845.1 uncultured Nocardiopsis sp. | reverse complement strand
CGGGGTACGCACCCCCACCACGTAGAAGGCGTGCGGTGGACGTTCACGCCTTTCGCCCGGTCCCTTTCGCGGTGCCGCTTCCGGCCCTACCGTGGCACGTCGCCGACGGACCCCTCCCAGGGTTCGGGATCCCTCGTCCGCAGTGTTCCCGACGGCTCCTAAGAGCGCGGTGCCAGGGTCTCCGCCATGGACCTCGTCCGCTCGACGCGCTCCGGTCCGACCCGGACGGCTTCGCCGTCCAGCGCACCGGCGGCCAGGGTCCGCACCAGGGCCCGCACCCCCGCCGTGTCGTTGTCGTGCAGCAGGGTCTCCAGCAGGGACAGCGCCGCGCGCTGGTCCCCCGGGCGCTCCCGCACGTACCGCCACTGCGGTTCGGTCGCCGCGTCCGAGAGCATCAGGGTGCGCCCCACCTGGCCGAGGGCGGTCAGCAACGGGGTGTCGTTCGGTTTCTGTTCCAGGGCGGCGTTGACCTGTTCGGCCTGCTGCTCGGGGTCGACCTCCTCGGTCGGTTGCGACCTCAGGAACTCCAGCACCCTCTCCGCCGGGGCCAGGGGACGGACGGGCGGCATCCGTTCGATCATGCCGCGCACCTCCCTCAGGTCCCCCATGATCTCCTCCGTGCGCCCCAGCTCCCCGATGAGCCGCTCCGCCCTCAGCGCGGAACAGCTCGCCACCCAGCGGGCCCCCCGCCCCGAGGCCAGGCGGGCTGCGGAGAGGGCGAGTTCGGCACCACGGCGGGGCGCACCCACCCGTTCGAAGTAGCGTGACCAGGTGGTCACCCGCACCCCCAGGCGCCAGTCATTGCGCACGGCCCCCTGACACACCAGGTTCTCCACCGCGTCGACCCAGGCGGACCGCATGCTCGGATGCGCTTCGGCCTCCTCCACCGTGGGAAGCGGTGCGATGGCCTCCTCAGGCCGGCACTGGCCCAGGCGGGCCGACCAGGACAGCAGCCGTGCCCGCTCGAAACGGATACGGCGGTGCAGGGCGATCCGGCGCGGGTTGGCCTCGTCCAGGGCCAGCTCCGCCTCCATCCGGTCCAGGCTCTCCAGGGCATGGACGTGCTTGTCCTGGTGACGCAGGGACCTGACCAGGGTGAAGACGCCTTCGGAGCCGAGCAGGGCGGAGCCGGTGGCGGTGTGCTCATAGCGCCGCAGCTCTCCTTCGGCCCGGTCTGGCAGGTCCTCGTCGATGAGGAGGTTCACCCGGGCGAGGATGAGTGCGGGCCATGCGGGAGTGCGCTCCCATCCGGCCAGGTTCGCAGTGGAAAGGAGTTCACGGCGCAGGCCGGTGGTGCCTCGGGCATCGATGTTGGCGTGACAGCGTGCCAGGGTCTCCAGCAGGGAGACGGGCAGGGGGCCGTGGTCGTGCGGTCCGGGTTCGTCACCGACGGCCGCACTGACCCGGTCGAGCGCGCGCCTGCCCTCGGCGAGGGCGCCCACCCGCACGGCCAACGGCCAGTGGGCGAGGAAGAACAGGGTCGGTGTCCCGAAGACCCCCGGCACCTCGGGTTCGGTCCCGCCCGTCTCCGTGACCAGTCGGCGCGCGGTGCGCAGGGCCGAACGCGCCACCGCCTCGACACGCACGGAGTCCCCGGCCTCGCAGAGCACCGGAAGACTCGAGACCGCGTCGGCCAGCTCCGTCTGCCCCGCCGCCCTGAGCCGGCGGGCGACCTCCGCCGCCCATGTCCACATCGGCATGCTTTCTCCCCCTGTCAGTGCCGCATGAGAACAGAACGTAGCAGTGTGGTGACAGGCCTGTCCGGAAAACACGAAAACCTGTATTCCACAGTGCTTACGCACCTGATGGGGGGATGGATCCGGCCCGCTAGACTCGGACCACCGTGGTGCCCCGGTGAGGAACACCACGGCCCCGCCCGACCAGCCGTACTAAGGGGACACAGCGCCGATGGGATGGCGAGACCGTTTCGGACTCCGTAAGGCCAACCGCCAGGGCAAGGCCCGTTTCGACCGGGTAGTAGAGGATTCGGACATCAAGGCGCTGATCGATTTCGCCAAGAGCCGGGTGGGGGTGGAGTTCTTCGTGGAGCCGGAGACCTTCGCCACCAGGACCACCGCCGTCGCGGTCGCCACCGACGGAGAGTGGATCCGTCGTCGCTGCGGATCCCCCCAGGTGATCCGCAAGGTCGCGGGTAAGCTGGCCGTCCCCGCCTACGACGTGCAGATCGTCGGTTATCCGCAGCGGATGCGTGACTGGAGCGCCCGCAACAAGCGCGGCCTGTCCCTGGACGAATGAGGTCCGACCGACACACTGACGCGTCGGGGTAGGGCCCACCGCACCGACACGCCGACAAGATCACGTCCGAAACCCTCTACCGGGTCATTTTGGGCATTGATGACGACTCCTTGCCGCGACTTCCTCGCCGAACGGGTTCCCTAACGGGCTCCATTCGTCGCATACTCGCCTGGGAAGGGGGACTCTGATGAAGCAGGATCTCACGGCCCTGTGCTGCGACTGCGGCACGATTCGCGAGGTGAGCGACTACCAGAGTGTCGGCGAGGCGCAGTCCGCCTACGGGCTGGCCCGCTGCGTCGTCTGGCGCAAGTGCCGTAACTGCGGTTACCGCACCTACCACGCCTACCTACGCGCGGACGAGGAGCGCGATGAACTGGAGGACGCCCTCCGATTGGACGGCGCCCTGGCCGCGGAGGCCCTCGACGAGGAGGTCGAGCAGCTGCGGCTGTGCGGGGTCGAGGTCGGTCACGCCCCGGTCCCCGCCATCTGGGACGGGCAGTCCGTCGGCATGGTGACCCAGCGGTTGACCGACTACACCTACTCGATCGTGTTGGACCCCGAGGCCTCCGTGGTCTCCCGACTCAAGCTCATCGACATGATGTGGAACGAACTGCTGGTCGGTGACCATGACGACCGCTGGTTCATCCAGGAGGCCGAGGACGACGAATCCCCCGCTTACGCGATCCGGCTGTTCGGCTACCGGACCCGGGGCTGACGACGGCCCGGCCCGCCCTTCCTAGCCGGTGGCGGGTTCGGACGTCGCCCGGCCGGACAGACGGCGCAGCGCCGACCTGGCCACCGTCGGATCGGTGGTCCCCCAGTAGGGCGGCAGGGAGGCCCGCAGGAAACCTCCGTAACGGGCGGTGGCCAGACGCGGGTCCAGGACGGCGATGACCCCTCGGTCGTCGCTGGAGCGCAACAGGCGCCCGGTGCCCTGGGCGAGCAACAGCGCGGCGTGTGTGGCGGCCACGGACAGGAAGCCGTTGCCGCCGTGCGCGGCCACCGCGCGTTGCCGGGCCGAGGCCAGCGGGTCGTCGGGGCGGGGGAAGGGGATGCGGTCCACGATCACCAGGGAGAGCGCGGGGCCGGGTACGTCCACGCCCTGCCACAACGACAGGGTGCCGAACAGGCAGGAACGCTCGTCCTCGGCGAACCGGCGGACCAGGTGGCCGGTGGAGTCCTCCCCCTGACACAGGATCGTGTGGTCGAGGCGCTCACGGAGCTCCTCCGTGGCCTGTCGCGCGGCTCGCATGGAGGAGAACAGACTCAGGGTGCGGCCGTCGGCGGCCTCGATGAGCTCGCCGATCTCGTCCAGATAGGCGGGGGCGAGTCCGTCGCGTCCCGGCGGGGGCAGGTGGGTCGCCACGTAGAGAATGCCCCTGCGCGCGTGGTCGAAGGGCGAACCGACGTCCAGCGCCCGCCAGCGGGGCTCCCCGGCCGCGCGGTGGGGTCCGTCCTCGTCGTCGCCGTCCCCTCCGGCCGCCCCGTCCAGCCGGGTGTCCGGCTCCGGGGCCTCCCGGTGTTCGACGGCGTCTCGGCCACCGTTCGCCCCCGCCGCGCTCGCCTCCCGGCGTTCGGCGGCCTCCCGGACGACCTCGCGGCCCAGCCCCCACTGCTGGGCCAGGGCGGTGAAAGAGCCTCCCAGGGTCAGGGTGGCGGAGGTCAGGACCACCGTGCGATCGCCGAAGAGCCTCTCCCTCAAAAGACCGCCCACACCGAGCGGGGCGACGTGGAGCGTGGGTTGGCGGCCGGGCGTCTTGGTCAGCCACACGACCTCGGTCCGGTCGCGGAGCGCCGGTTCGAAGGACTCCAGGATCCGTACCGCGGTGTCGTGCACCTCGCCGAGGGAGGCCAGGGCCAGACGGCGGTCACTCGCGCCCTCGGGGTCCAGTTCCCCCGGTGAGGGGCCGATGGCGGTGACACAGGCCGAGGCGGCGTCGCGGACGGCGGCGACCGCGTTGGCCAAGGCGTCGTCGATGTGGTCCATACGCCCCTCCGGCGTCTCGCCGAACATCAGGGCGAGGCCGTCGGCGCACTCGGTCAGGCGTTCGCCGACACCGGGCTCGACCAGGCGGGCGGCGCGTTTGGCCGCGGTGTTGACGACGCGCTCGTTCAGCCCTCCGGTGGCCACCGACGTGGCGCGGTCCACGAGCTCGTGCGCCTCGTCGATCATGATCGTGTCGTGCTCGGGCAGGATGTGGCGGCCCTGGGACATGTCGATGGAGAGCATGGCGTGGTTGGTGACCACCACGTCCACCGCCTGGGCGGCCTCGCGCGCGAACTCGGCGAAGCACTCCTGTCCGAAGGGGCAGACACGGGCGCCCACGCACTCGTTGGCGGCGACCGAGACCTGTCGCCAGGCCAGGTCACTGACACCGGGGACGATCTCGTCGCGGTCACCGGTGACGGTCTCCTCGGCCCACTCGTGCAGACGGGCCACCTGGCGGCCCAGCGAGGAGAGTTGGCGGGGGTCGAACAGCTCGGCGTCCTCGGCGTCCTCCGAGGCGGTCTGGAGCCGGTTGCGGCACAGGTAGTTGCGGCGCCCCTTGAGCACGGCGAACGTGGGTTCGCGCGGCAGCAGGGGGGCCAGTGCCTTGGCCAGGCGCGGCAGGTCCCGGTCGATGAGCTGGTTCTGCAGGGCGATGGTGGCGGTGGAGACCACCACGGTGGTCTCCTCGGCCATCGCGTGTCTGATCGCGGGCACCAGGTAGGCCAGGGACTTGCCGGTGCCGGTACCGGCCTGGACCACCAGGTGTTCGCGCTCCTCGACGGCGTGGGCCACGGCCTCGGCCATGGTCGACTGGCCCTCGCGACGACTACCGCCCAGGGCCGCCACCGCAGCGTCGAGCATGACGGGGATATCAGGGAGATCTGCCACGGGTCGACAGTACCGGCCCCCGGCGACGAGCGGAGGGTCGTCCACAGGGCGGACCGGCCGGTACCGCCCGGCCGGTCCGTCCCGAAGTGCTCAGCGCAGTGCCGCGACCAACTCGTCGAGGGAGTCCATCGACTGCCCGAGCCCCTCCTCCATACCCGACTCGACCATGCCGTCGCGATCCTCCACGCTCTGGAACACGGTCACCGACGTGTAGAGGGTGCGCCCGTCCCTCTCCTCCAGGTCGTGGGTCTCCAGGCACACGTGTCCGGGCATCCCCTCGTACTCGAAGGTCTGCACGAAGCGCTCGGGGGCGACGAGGTCGTGGATCACGCCGCGGAAGGCGTAGGACTGGCCGTCGGGCATGCGCTCGACGAACCTCCACGAGCCTCCCCTGCGGAGCTCGGCCCGGTCGATGATGGTCTCGCTCTCCTTCAGACCCCACCACTTGCTGAGGTACTCGGGGCTCGTCATGGCCTTGAACACCACGTCGCGGGGCGCGTCGAAGCTGCGCGTGACGACGACGTCGTGCTGTCCGGGCTCAGCGATCACTGTGAGGTCGCTCATGGTCGTTCCTCCTTGGTCGTTGGATTCTGCGGATCTCCTCGTCGAGTCGGCCGAGACGGTCCTCCCACTGCCTGCGGTACCGCCCGATCCACACCGACGCCTCCTCCAGGGGAGCGGTCTCCAGTCGACAGGGACGCCACTGCGCGTCCCGACCCCGACTGACCAGCCCCGCCCTCTCCAGCACCTTCAGGTGCCGGGAGACCGCCTGGAGACTGATGGGGAACGGCTCCGCCAATTCGTTCACGGTCGCCTCGCCCTCGGCGAGCCTCGCCAGCAGCGCCCGACGTGTCGGGTCGGCCAACGCCGCGAATATGAGGCTCAACGGGTCGTTCGCCATCTGCGTATTCAACTTTCTTGTTAATCAACCTACATGTTGATTATGGCGCGCATCACACCTCGGGGCAAGGGGTGGAGAGGAGGAAATTCACGGACATGAGATCCACCCGGGGCCTTGGGCGGCGAGCGAGGACCCATGCCCGTGGACCTGAGGAGGACGATGTGCGCCGACTCCGGTCGGAGCCCCGCATCGGGGGCCGGAGGTCATCCCGCAGGAAAACGGAGAAGAAGAAACGACCCCGCCCATGCTCACGCGTGGGCGGGGTCGTCTCGGAGTCGAGTGGAGCTATGGGGATTCGAACCCCAGACCTCCTCCATGCCATGGAGGC
>CALGOD010000618.1 GCA_937957845.1 uncultured Nocardiopsis sp. | reverse complement strand
TGGTCGGAGGCACCGAGAACGACGCCCGCGACATGCTGCGCGAAGCCGGTTTCACCGACATCGAGGTCGTACAGGAGCACTCCGCGGAGGAACCGCCGGGCACGGTGCTGTCCTCCGAACCCGCCGTGGGCGAGGAGGGCGACCGCGAGGAAACGGTCGTCCTGTACGTGAGCGAGGGCGTCATCGTCCCCACCCTGGTGGGAATGTCCCAGGAGGACGCCGTCAAGGCGCTCACCGGACTCGGTCTGACGGTGGAGACCACCGAGGACCACCACGACACCGTGCCGGTCGGTGAGGTGAGCGGACAGACACCCGAACCCGGCACGATCCTGCCCGAGGAGGGCACCGTCACCCTCACAGTGTCCATCGGAGCCGCGCCGGAGGAGGAAGAGGAGGAAAAGGAGGAGGAAGCCGAGGACACGACCGAGGAGGAGTCCTCCTCCACCGAGGACGACCGTGGCGACGGTGGTGGCCGCGGTGACGGCCGTGGTGGTGGCCGCGGAGAAGGGGGCGGCGGTGGTCGCGGCGACAGGGAGACGAACTCCTGCGGCGCTCCGGAGTGGAACTCGGGAACCACCTATGACCGGGGCGACCGGGTGCAGTACCAGGGCCGTGAATACGAGGCGCGCTGGTGGATCCAGGGCTATCCGCCGAGCGGCAGCGAGTGGGGCGTGTGGGAGGACAAGGGCCGCTGTTGAGGACCCCCGCTCGTCGGACCCGCGTGTTAGCGTCTTCCTGTGGACCGACACCCACGGCGGTGGGACTTCGCCCTCGCTCCGCCGCACAGTGTTCCGGGAGTCGTCTCGATGGTCGGCTACCGGGGCCTGCACGTGCCCGAGACCCTGCACCGAGGTCTGCCCTCCTCGTCACTGACCTTCATCGTGGCCCTGGACGAGGGGGTCGAGGTCGCGGACACGAGGGAGGCCCTGGCCGAAACGCGTCCGAACCCACTGGTCCTGGGCGGACTCCACCTGCGGGCCGGCCACGTCCGACAGCGCAACGGCCAGGCCGGTGTGCAGCTCTCGGTGCATCCCCTGGCCTCCCGCGCGCTCTTCGGAACGCCCGGCGCCGAACTCGGTGTGGGCGACTACGACGGCACCGGACTGCTGGGGCGCGGGGCCCTGGAACTGCACGACCGGCTGACCGGCGTCGACGGATGGCGTGAGGCCTTCGCCCTGGTCCGCGCCTACCTGATCGGGCGGTACGGCGACCGCGGTGGCACGGGCCCCCGCTCGGAGGTCGCGCATGCCTGGTACCTGTTGGAACGCAGCAGGGGACGTGCCTCCGTCGACTCCCTCGCCCGCACCGTCGGGCTGAGCCCCCGCCACCTGGGCACGCTCTTCCAACGGGAGGTCGGACGCTCTCCCAAGACCGTGGCGATGCTGATGCGCTTCGAGCACGCCACGGCGCGCATCGCCCATGACGTCCGACTGCGCGGCCGTACCGACCTGGCCCTGGTCGCCGCCGACACCGGGTATAGCGACCAGGCCCACCTGAGCCGTGAGTTCGTCCGCTTCGCCGGAGTCCCACCGCGGGCATGGTCGGCCGAAGAGTTCCGAAACATACAAGACGGCGGTCACGCGCTCTACGCAGACTGAGGACATGACCACCACGAATCCCACAGTCTGGGTGACACTGCAGGCGAACGACGCTTCCACGCTCATCGACTACTACGTCGACACCTTCGGGTTCGTCCTCACCACACGCCACGACATGGACGACGGAGGGGTGGCCCACTCCGAACTCCGGTGGCCCGAGGGCTCCGGTGGCGTCATGCTCGGCAGCCACCGACCCGGAACGGGTTGGTCCCGCGAACCGGGCACGGCCGGTACCTACGTGGTCGCCTCCGACCCCCAGGCCCTGTACGAACGGGTCCTGGGCAGGGGCGCCGACGTCGTCCGGCCACTCACCGGGACCGACTACGGAGCCCGCGAGTTCTCGGTACGCGACCCCGAGGGCAACCTGTGGTCGTTCGGTGACTACACGGGGGACACCCCGTGACGGAACAGGAGTCCTCGGTGACCGATCCGAGGTGCCGGGGCGACGAGCGGAGCCCCGGCACACCTCTTCGACCACGCATGTGGGTTTCGAGTACACCGATTCGGGGCTGAATGTATGCGCCCACTACATGTGAAATAGATCATTCGAGTCCTACCTTCAGATCGGCACCCCATCCCCCGGCTCGGGCGGTTGCGTCGCACAGGCGGGTGCAGATCTGGAGGAGAAAAATGCGTAAGATCCCCCTGACCGCCGCCTCCTGCGCGGTCGTCCTCGCGATGACCGCCTGCGGAAGTCCCGGCGACGCCGCGGGAGGAGGCGAGGACGCGCCCATCAAGGTCGGCATCGTCTACTCCGCCTCCGGCCCGCTGGCCACCTACGGCGAGCAGTACAAGCAGGGTTTCGAGGCCGGACTGGACTACGCCACGGGCGGATCCATGGAGGTCGACGGCCGCCCCATCGAGGTCGAGTACATGGACGACGCCGGAGACCCCACCAAGGCGGTGTCCGCCACCCGTGACCTCATCGGCACCGGCCACGACATCATCGCCGGATCCACCGCTTCCGGTATCGCCGTCCAGGTCGCCCCGCTCGCCGAGCAGAACGACATCCTCTTCATCTCGGGTCCCGCCGCGACCGACGCCATCACCGGGATCAACGACCACACCTTCCGTTCGGGACGCCAGACCTACCAGGACATCCTCACCGCGGGCACCTTCATGGACGACCCCGCGGGCGCCGAGGTCGTGGTCTTCGCCCAGCAGAACGCCTTCGGACAGGACAACGTCGCCGCCGTCACCGAGGTCCTCGAGGGCGAGGGCGCGAGTGTCGACAGCGTCCTGGCCCCGCCGGACACCACCGACCTGACCCCCTTCGCCGAGCAGGTCAGCCAGGCGGACGCCGACCTGGTCTTCGTCGCCTGGGCGGGCGAGACCGCCTCCGCGATGTGGCAGTCCCTGGACCAGCAGGGCATCCTCGACTCCACCGAGGTCGTCACCGGCCTGGACATCAAGCCGTCCTACCCGATCTTCGGTGAGGCGGGAGAGCGCATCTCCTTCCTCTCCCACTACTTCGACGGCGCCTCCGACACCGCGGTCGCCGAGATCATGAAGGACAGCGTGGAGGCCGACGGCGGTAGCGTCGACCTCTTCACCCCCGACGGCTTCACCGCCGCCCAGATGGTCGTGCACGCCGCCTCCGCCGGGGACGACGTCCAGGACCGCATCAGCGCCCTGGAGGGTTGGACCTTCGAGGGGGTCAAGGGCGAGATCACCATTCGTGCCGAGGACCACGCGCTCATCCAGCCCATGTACCAGGTCGAACTGATCGGGCAGGGTGACGAGGCCCGCCCCGAGCTGGTCACGGAGATCCCCGCGGCCGACGTCGAGCCCACGGTCGCGGAGTAGTCCATGACCACCGAAGCCGCGAAGGCCAAGGGAGGCACCGGGGCGGCGCACACGCCCGCCCCGGGGGCCACCCCGGTACTGGCCCTGAAGAACCTGAGCTGGTCGGTCGGCGGAGCGGTCATCGTCGACGGGATCACCATGGACGTGGGCGAAGGAGAGTTCGTCGCCCTCATCGGTCCCAACGGTGCGGGCAAGACCTCCCTGTTCAACCTGGTGTCCGGCCTGACCCGCCCCACAGGCGGCAGCGTCCACCTCGCCGGCGCCGACATCACCAGGTACGCGCCCCACCGTCGTGCCCAACTCGGCATGGGCCGCACCTTCCAGACCTCCAGCGTCTTCGCCGACCTCACCGTGGGCGCCAACGTCGGCCTGGCCGTCCAGGCGCGCACCGGGGAGTCCCGCCGTTTCTGGCGCCGGGCCACCCCCGACGGTGGCGCCGAGGCCACCGCGGCTCTGGAGCTGGTGCGACTCTCCCACCGAACGGACGTCCTCGCCGGCGACCTGTCCCACGGCGACAAGCGCAAGCTCGAACTCGCCCTCCTCCTGGCCCGCCGTCCCCGCCTGATCCTTCTCGACGAACCCATGGCGGGGGTCAGCGCCGGGGAGATCGGCGAGCTCACCACAGTCATCCGGGACGTGCACCGTGAACAGGGCTGCACCGTCCTCATGGTCGAACACCACATGGAGGTGCTCCTCGACATGGCCGACCGACTGGCCGTGATGCACCACGGCGCGCTACTGGCCTTCACCGACCCCGAATCGGCCATGGCCGATCCCGAGGTGCAGGCCGCCTACCTCGGGGACGGGGCGTGAGCGCCGCCGAGCCGCTGATGGAGGCGGCCGACCTGCACGTGTGGATCGAGGGCTCGCACATCCTCCAGGGTGTCTCCTTCACCATGCCCGACCGTGGCGTCACCGCGCTCATGGGCCGCAACGGCGTCGGCAAGACCACCACGGTCAAGGCCCTGCTCGGTCTGGTGCCGCGCACCGGTCGGGTGGTCTTCGACGGCGTGGACATCACCACCCACCCCACGTACACCATCGTGAGTCGGGGCATCGGCTACGTGCCCGAGGAACGCGGGATCTTCGCCGCCCTCACCGTCGCCGAGAACCTGCGCCTCGCCGAACGCCACCCCAAGCCGCGCTACGAACTCGTCCACGAGCTGTTCCCCGAGCTCGCCGCACGGGCCTCCCAGCCCGCGGGCACCCTCTCCGGTGGCCAGCAGCAGATGCTCGCCATCGGCCGGTCCCTGCTCAACGACAACAAGCTCCTCATCGTGGACGAACCCACCAAGGGTCTGGCGCCCCGCATCGTCCGGGAGGTGGCCGACGCCGTCGCCCGCGCGGCCGAACAGGTTCCGGTCCTGCTCGTGGAACAGAACCTGTCCCTGGTCCGCAGGGTCGCCGGTCAGGCGGTGGTCCTGGACGCGGGCCGTGTGATCCACACCGGACCCGCCCTGGAACTGCTCGACGACGCCGACCGTGTCCGCGAACTCCTCGGCGTGTCCCGCACCGTCACCGACTCCTCCGGCGCCACGACCGGAACCGAAGGGAGGCGGACCGCGTGAGTACCGTCGTCCTCCTCATCATCACCGGGCTCGGCCTGGGCGCCCTCTACTTCCTCATCGCCTCCGGGCTCTCGCTGATCTTCGGCCTGATGGACGTGCTCAACTTCGCGCACGGCGCCTTCCTGGCCATCGGCGCCTACGGCACGTGGTGGGCCGCCGAACACCTACCCGGCGCGGGACCGGCCGGCTTCGGCTTCCTGGTCGCCGTGCTGTTCGGTGTCGCGGCGGGCACCCTGGCCGCCACCCTGGTCGAACTCTGCATCATCCGCCCGCTCTACGGCAGACACCGCGAGCAGATCCTCGCCACGGTCGGTCTGAGCCTGGCCGTTCCCGCTCTCATCCAGGCGATCTGGGGCGCCGACCCGCTCACCTTCCCCAAACCCGAACTGGTCCGCGGCGCCGTCGGCTTCCTCGGTGTGAACATCCCCAAGGACCGCTTCCTGCTCATCCTGGCCGCCGTCGCCGTGTTCGTCGCCCTGTGGCTGTTCAACTCGCGTACCCGCTACGGGCTCATCGTCCGGGCGGGTGTGCAGGACCGCGCCATGGTGACGGCCCTGGGGATCGACGTGCGCAAGTCCTTCACTCTGGTGTTCGCCATCGGGGGCGCCGCCGCGGCCCTGGCCGGAGCCCTCGGTGGCCTGTACTTCGGCGTGGTCACCCCCACCCAGGGGTTGTCACTGTTGATCTTCGCGTTCATCGTCGTGGTGATCGGCGGGACCACCTCGCTCACCGGCTGTGCGATCGCCTCGATCACGGTCGGTCTCATCCAGCAGTTCGCCAACTACTACACCGTCGCCGGGCTCGGCGACATCGCCGTGG
>CALGOD010000617.1 GCA_937957845.1 uncultured Nocardiopsis sp. | reverse complement strand
TGCCGCCCCCATGCTCTACCGTGGGTCTGACAAAAGAGCGGAAAAGATCGGAACGAGACCAGTGGCCCCGACGACATGAGCCGTATGCGCGTCTCCGATGCCGAGAGAGACCAGGTGGCGGAGGTCCTGCGCGAAGCGGCGGCGCAGGGGCGGATCACCCTCGACGAACTCGACGAACGGCTCGACGCCACCTACGCCGCCAAGACCTACGCGGACCTCGAACCCCTCACCGCCGACCTGCCCTCCGGTCCGGGAACGTCCGCGGGTCCGGTCTCCCCGGCGGTGGAGACCCGCCCACCGGAGCGCCGGAGCGACGACGTCCTCGTCCTCCGCGCCCAGGGCAGCACCCTCGTACGCAGAGGCGAGTGGCGGGTGCCACACCGCCTTGAGGTGCACAACCAGTACGGTTCCGTCCGCCTGGACTTTCGCGAGGCGCACATCCTCGACCCCGTCGTCGAGATCCACATCAACGCCTCCTGGGGATCGGGCGATCTGATCCTGCCGGAGAAGGCCACCGCCGAGGTGGACGTGGACACCTCCTGGTTCGCGGTCCTGCGGGAGGACGTCGACTCCATCCGTCAGACGACCCGCACCCACTTCGTCATCACCGGCACATGCCACGGCGGCAGCCTGTCGATCCGGTACAGGCGTCCCTTCTCCTGGAAGGGCTTCCTCGGCCTCGATGGCTGAAGACCCACGGCCGCCGTCTCCTCGCCCCCGCCGGAGACCGAGCACCGTGCCGGTGCGCCATGATTGGTGCGACGCGCGACCTCGCGCGTGAAGGCACACGGCGCTTCGGCGCCGGACGACGAGGGGCGGCAAGGTGACTCTGTGGATCGCGGTGGTCGGAGCGGGTGCGTGCGTCCTGGCCCTGTCGCCCTACGGTTGGATCCACCTGGCCGCGGCCGGGCGGCGTAAGGAGATCGACACGGTCCCTCACCGGCCCGTGGCCGTGGTCCTCGGCGCGGCGGCCTGGAACGACGGACCCTCGCCGCTGCTCGCCCGCCGCCTGGACCTGGCCGTGCGGCTGTACGAGAACGGCAGGGTCGAACGGATCATCGTCTCCGGAGACAATCGAGAGGTGTCGCGTCGTGAGACCGACACCATGACCGATTACCTGGTCGGACAGGGGGTGCCCGCCGACAGGATCGAGGCCGACCGTTACGGCTACCGCACCTGGGACACCTGCGTGCGGGTGCGCGACCTGTTCGGGGTACGCGCGGCGACCATGGTCACCCAGTCCTTCCACCTGCCCCGCACCATAGCCCTCGCCCGCGCCGCCGGAATCGACGCCGTCGGGGTGGGCGACGCCAGCCTGGGCGCCCGACGCCGCTCCACGATGATCGGCTACGGCCGCGAACTCGGCGCCGCGGTCAAGGCCCTGCGCGACGCGCTCCTGCGACCCGCCCCGGCCCACGCCGAGCTCTAGGGGGTGCGCCGGCGGACGGCCCCGTGCCCTGTTCCACGGAACCCCGGGGAGCGGTGCCCGGTCCGGTACGCGGGTGGCACCACAGCCGGGATAATCACCCCATGAACGCGACCACGGACAACGATTCGAACGACGACGCGGAGAACGTGGACTGGGAGGCGTTGGCGCCCCAGGAAGGCGCACGCATCCCCGGGCTCCTCGCACGCCTCGCCGGCAGCGACAGTGCGCTCTCCGAACTCCACGACATCATCCGTTTCCCCGCCCCCGGACACCTCGCGGCGCCCAGGGCGGTCGACTTCCTGGTCGACATCGCCTGCGCCGAATCCACCCCCGCCACCGACCGCTGGCGTCCCCTGAGCCTGCTGCTGGAACTGGTGGCCGGGCACGTGGAGGACCGCTTCCCCGAACCCCTCGAACTCGACCAGTGGCGTGAGGAGGTGGCCTGGGCGACCTCGGAAGACATCGAGAAGGTGCGCGAGCAGTACCGTTCCTGGGCCGAGGAGGCACAGGACGAGCAGCGCCACCACCGCATGCGCAACCGACTCGCCGTCATGGAGCGGCCGGACGGTCCCGCGCTCCTGCAAGCGCAGTTGGACACCTACCAGGCCGTGCGCGCCCGCGTCCCCGACCTGGTCACCCTGCTCAAGGGCGGTGACAACCGGGGCGGTATGGACCGCGCCGGAGAGTGGGTGAGCTACCTGCTGGGCTTTGTGGACTCCGAGGCCCAGCGGATCGCCGCCGAGATCACCGGCGCCTCCCACATCCTGCTCGCCAAGGACCTGAGGCCGGTCCCGAAACCGCCCACGAACCTGCGTGAGGCGATGAACATGACGGACACCGGCGAGCCGCTGCCCGCCGAACTGTTCGCCCTGGGCATGGTGGCCGACCCGACCGACATCGACACCACCGTCGGGCTCACCCACCAGATGGCCGGTGGAAACCTGTACAACTCCTTCGCCGCCTCCGTGGCGATGGTGCTCATCCACGGTGAGAACACCCCGCGTGAGGCACTGCGCCGCATCGGCCGGGGAGGCGGCACCTCCGTGGGTTACGAGGGGCTGTTCAACGAGTCCTGGCCGCACTGCGGCGGCCACTCTCCCCAGGTACTGGGCTTCCTGGCACTGGGCCGTGCAGGTGGCCGCGCCCGCCGCCTGCGCCTGGACATCCTCCCCGGGCTGATCAGGGATGAGGAGGAGTCGCGGGCCCTGGTGACCGGCGTGGGGCTGGAGATCCTGTTCGGCCCCCGCAACAGGGAACGCTCCGTCGAGGACCACGCCGGCGCCGACTACGACGAGGAGACCCTCAAGGTCCTGTGGGCCATCGCCGAACTGCCCGACTCCGCCTGGGAGGACGAGGAGTTCGTCCGGACCTTGGGTGCCTGGGCCCTACCGGACGACGCCGAGGCCTTCCGCGCACTGGTGGGAGTGGAACCCCGACCCGAGCCCGAGCCCCGGCAGGACCAGGAGCCCCAGCGGCAGACGCCCACCGCACCGCAGCCCGGCGGCCTCCTCGGACGCCTCTTCGGGGGCGGACGCTGACGACCGGTCGTGGCCGTCACCGGCGGGCGGGCCCCTCCCCGCCTCACCCGAAACCCTCCGGTGTCACTGCCGGGCACCGGCAGTGACACCGAGAGCGGGCCCCTCGCGGACGGGAACGTCGCGGGCGGAGGCCTTCCCGAAGGATCCGGCTTCCCTTCCGGCCCACTAGAGTCGCCGCATGCCCTACCAGTCACAGCACGACGAGCTGCCCCCGCGACTCAGAGCCCTCGCCGACCTCATGCCGGCGAGCATGAGAGAGGGCTCCGGCATGCACGAGTACGACGGGAAGGTCGCCGACATGTCGCCCGACGGGGTTCGGGACGCACTGTCCCGCCTGGGCGGCGACCCCCTCGACGACCCGCACGACGAGGCACACCTGGCCGCCTTCGAGAGCGCCCTGCGCCACGAGCTGGGCGAGCTCGGTCTCCACCGGGTCAACCCCCTCTACCACCTGAGCGAACTCGACCTGTCGGGCTACGACCGCGAGTACGCTCCCCAGGCCGAGCGGGACGCCGCGCGCCTCGCGCACCTGGCCGAGTGGCCGCGCGTGGTCGACAACGCGGTCACCGCCCTGGACCGGGTGCCCGCGCTCGTCGCCGAGGCGCTCATCGGGGCGGTCAGGGGGGTCGCCGACGGTCTGCCCGCCGACCTGCCCGCCGACCTTCGCGAAAGCGCCCTCACCGCCCACGCCCGTCTGGTCGCCCACATCGAACGCGCCGCGCGGGAAGGGCCCGCCGACGCGGCTCTCGGCGCCCGGACGCTGGCCCGCCTCATGGGCTGCGGTGAGGCCGTCGAGGTGGATCTGGCGGACCTGGAGGCCCGTGCCGGAACCGAGCGCGACCGTCTCCGTTCCCTGTTGGCCGAGAGCGCCGGACGCCTCGCGCCCGGCCGCGAACCCATGGAGTTCGTCCGTGAGCTCACCCGCCGGCACCCCGGTACCGACGGAGTCCTGGACGCCGCACGTCAGTGGACACGGCTGGCGATGGAGTTCACCGCGGAGCGGGGACTGGCCCCCTACAACGACGGGGAGTGCCGGGTGGACGTCTCCCCCGCCTCCCAACGTTGGGCCACCGCGATGATGGCGTGGTCGGGGCCGTGGGAGGCGGACACCCCCTCCTTCTACTTCATCACCCCGCCCGACGCCTCCTGGAGCAAGGAGGAGGCCGACGAGTGGCTGGAGATGTTCAGCCACACCACCCTGCCCGCCGTGAGCGTCCACGAGGTCGCCCCAGGGCACTTCTCCCACGGTCGTGCCCTGCGGCGGGCTCCCGGGCCGGTGCGTCGCGCACTGCAGTCCATGAGCTTCGCCGAGGGTTGGGCGCACTACGTGGAGGAGATGTGCGTGGAGGAGGGCTTCGGCGCCTACGCCGCCGAACGCCTCGGTGACTCCTCCTGGACCGCGGACCACTACGAGATCGGGGTGTGGGTGGAGGCGCTCATCCGCGTCACCCGGTTGTCCGTGGCCATCGGCGTGCACAGCGGCACCATGACCGTGGAACAGGCCGCCGCGAAGTTCGCGGAGGACACTCCGCTCCAGGGCCCGGCGGCCCTGTCCGAGGCCCGCCGCGCCACCTTCGATCCCACCTACGGCCGCTACACCTGGGGCAAGCTGGAGATCCTCCGGCTCAGGGAACGGGCACGGGAACAGTGGGGCGGGGAGTTCACCCTGGAACGCTTCCATCGGGCGCTGCTCGACCTGGGGTCGCCGCCGCTCGGTCTGATCGACGCCGTCCTCGCTCACGGCTGACAGGCCCGTCCCCGGGCGTACAGGGGACGGTCGCACAGGTGGTGGCGCCTCCACCGGACCCGAGTCCTTCGGCGGGACCCCTCCCGGCCACGGGGGACCCGCCGGGCACCGACGGAGCTCCGAGAACACACGCGGAGCGCAGGCGGGTCCCGATAGTGCCGCGGGTGGGTCCGCGAGACGCGGACCCACCCGCCGCGGACCACCGAAGGCTCCCCTCCTCATGGCGCACGGTCGGGCGGAACCCCGGAAGCGTCGTCTAACCTTCGGTGTCCCGCTCCGGCACGTCCAGTTCACCGAGAGCGTCGCGCACCCGCCCCCGCGCGGTTCCCAGCGCACGCGCGGCCGAGGCCGCGTCCACGTCGGCCAGGAGCGACACCAACGCCACACGGGTGTCGCCTTCGGCCGCGTTCAGTGCCTGCGCGCACACCTTCTCGTCCAGGCCCGTGGCCTGCGTCAGGATGGTGATCACCCGGCCGCGCAGCTTGCTGTTGGTGGCGTCCACCCCCACCATCAGGTTCGAGTACGTGCGCCCCATCCGCACCATCACCGCCGTGGAGAACGCGTTCAGCGCCAGCTTCTGCGCCGTGCCCGCCTTCATCCGGGTGGACCCGGCGATCACCTCCGCGCCCGTGGACATGCCCACGTGCACGTCCACGTCCTTGGCCAGAGGCGCCCGAGGGTTGGCGCTGATCAGCACTGTCGACGCCGAGCGTTCCCTCGCCGCCTCCAGAGCCCCTCCCACGTAAGGGGTCCGCCCGCTGGCCGCCAGGCCCACCACGAGTGATCCCGGAGTGATCCCGGCCGCGTCGGCGCGCCCGGACTCCCAGTCGTCCTCGATCCCCTCCACCGCTCGGGCCAGGGCCTCGCCACCACCCGCGTGGTGGGACACCACCCAATGCGCGGGCACACCGTAGGTGGGCGGCAGTTCGGCGGCGTCCTGTGCGGCGATACGACCGGACGTGCCCGCTCCGAAGTAGTGGATGGACGCCCCGCTCTCCAGGGCGGCCACCCCCAACTCCACGGCTCGCGCGAGCTCTGGCAGGACCGCGCCCACCGCCGCGGGCCCCGTGACGTCCTCGGCGGT
>CALGOD010000616.1 GCA_937957845.1 uncultured Nocardiopsis sp. | reverse complement strand
CCATCGCGGAGTGCATCCTGCGCATGTCCCGGCTGACCGTGCCGACCGTCGCCGTCGTGACAGGGGAGGGAGGCAGCGGAGGAGCACTCGCCTTCGGTGTGGGCAACCGTGTCCTGATCCTGGAGAACGCCTTCTACTCCGTCATCAGTCCGGAGGGTTGCTCGACCATCCTGTTCGGCTCCGCCGCCGAGGCGGGTCGGGCGGCGGAACAGCTACGCCTCAGTGCCCGTGAGCTCCAGCGGTTCGGGGTGGTGGACGACGTGATCCCCGAACCCCCCGGCGGCGCGCATACCGACCGCGCGGCCACCGCCGCCGGTGTACGGCGCGCGCTTCGCTCCTGCCTGGGCGAACTGGATCTGACAGGTGAGGAGCTTCTCACCCGACGCTACGAGCGGTTCAGCCGTTTCGGGGCCCCCGCGAACGAATCCCCCCACGTGGAGGTAGTGATATGACGTCCCTGACCAAGCACAACGGAACCATGAAGAACGGCCACTCGGAGGTGATCGTTCCGGAGTTGGCGCCGGACACCGCTCCGGTGGGGAGGACGCCCACTCTGGGCGAGCTGCGGGTCGAGGCGGAACGGTTGATCAGCGCCATGGGCCGTCCGGTCCGACGGGTGAGCCTGCGCGCGGGTGACAACACCGTCGAGGTGGACTGGGAGGTCCACGGCCGGGAGGGCGCCGCGCCCGTGGCGGGACCGGAACCCGTGGTCGACCGGAAGGAGGCCGACGGGTCGGTGGAGTCCGCTGCGCACCGGGTGTCCGCTCCCCTGGTGGGCACGGTCTACCTCGCTCCCGAACCGGGGGCCGCTCCGTTCGTGAGCGAGGGTGACGTGGTCACGGCCGGACAACAGGTCGCGATCATCGAGGCGATGAAGCTGATGAACCCGATCGTCGCGGATCAGGACGGGACCGTGACCCGTGTCCTGGCCAAGGACGGAGAGATGGCCGAGTTCGGAGAGCCGCTCTTCGAGATCTCTCCGGCGGACGACCAGAGTGGTGGGTGAGCCGTGTTCGCGAAGGTCCTGGTGGCGAACCGCGGTGAGATCGCGCTCCGGATCATCCGGGCCTGCCGCGAACTCGGCGTGCGCACCGTCGCCGTGTACTCCGAGGCGGACGCCGGTTCTTCCGCGGTCCAGCCCGCGGACGAGGCCGTGTGCATCGGTCCGGCGGCTCCCAAACAGAGCTATCTGAACATTCCCAACATCATCGGGGCCGCGGTCAAGACCGGGGCCGACGCCGTGCATCCCGGCTATGGCTTCCTCTCCGAGGACCCCGAGTTCGCGGAGGTCTGCGAGGAGGAGGGGATCACGTTCGTCGGCCCCTCGCCCCGGCTGATGGCGGACCTCGGTGACAAGTCCACCGCCCGACGGCTGATGGCCGAGGCGGGACTGCCCCTCCTCCCGGGTTCGCTCGAACCCGTGGAGTCCCTGGAGGAGGCGCGCTCCTTGGCGGAGAGGACCGGCTACCCGCTGGTCCTGAAGGCGGTCGCGGGCGGCGGTGGCCGAGGCATCACCGTCGTCCGTGGTCCGGAGGAGCTCGCGGATGCCCTACGGGCCACCCGCGCCGGGGCCCAGGCCCTTTTCGGCAACCCCGACGTCTATGTGGAGAGGTACCTGGAGTCGGCTCGGCACATCGAGGTGCAGGTGGTCGCTGACCACCACGGGAACGTCGTCCACCTGGGCGAACGCGACTGCTCGGTGCAAAGGCGCAACCAGAAGTTGGTGGAGGAGTCGCCCTCTCCCGCGCTCACCGCTGAGGCGCGCGAATGGGTGGGCACCGCGGCCGTGCGGGCGGCGGCGGCCGTCGGGTATCGGGGGGTGGGGACCTTGGAGTTCCTGCTCGACTCCGACGGACGGATGTGGTTCATGGAGATGAACACGCGTATCCAGGTGGAGCATCCGGTGACGGAGATGGTGGCCTCGGTCGACCTGGTCGCCGAACAGCTCAGGGTGGCGGCGGGGTATCCGCTGTCGATCCGCCAGGAGGACGTGCGGATGCACGGCCACGCGATCGAGTGCCGCGTCAACGCGGAGGACCCCGCACGGGACTTCGCGCCCACCCCGGGGCGGGTCGAGGAGTTCGTCCCCCCGGGCGGGTACGGGATCCGGGTGGACACGCATTGCGTCCCCGGGGCGCTGGTGCCGCCGCACTACGACTCGATGATCGCCAAGCTCATCGTCTGGGGCGGGGACAGGGACGAGGCGATCCGAAGGATGCGACGGGCGCTCGACGAGTTCCGTGTGGAGGGCCCGGGCCTGCGTACGACCATCGGCTTCCACCGTTCCCTCATGGAACACGAGGTGTTCTACGCCGGGGAGGTGACCACGGACTTCCTCAGCCGGTACCGACTCTGAGCGGAGGGCGGCCGGGTGCCGGGTCCCCGGTGTCCGACCGCCCTGCGGTGCAGGGGGAGGGGGAACACGACGACGTCGTGTTCCCCCTCCCCCACTTCCGTGCGCACCGAGCTCACCGGAACTTCGCCGTGACGATGCGATCGCGAGCCGTCAGAACCCCTTGCCACAGACCATTTCTCACCGACCGTTCGGTCAGGACATAGCGCCCGAGCTGCGAAAAAAGAGGATTCAGTGTAGAAAGTGGAGTGCATCACATGGCATGGTGTCCGGAGGCTCGGTCGATGTTCCGAGACTCCCCTCCGCCATGTGCAGGCAAAGTGCGGTGGCCCCAACGACGTGGTCACCGCACCGGGCGCCTGCGAGCAGAACCCGACCTCGGTCGGCAGAGAACATACGGAGTATCCATGGCAACTTCCGACCCCACGGCCACCGGGCCGGTCGGCGCTGACGAGAAAAAGGAGCGGCGACGCGTCCTGGCGGGCACCATGGTCGGGACCACCATCGAGTGGTACGACTTCTTCATCTACGCCCAAGCCGCGGGCTTGGTGCTCGCTCCCCTTTTCCTGGCGCCTCTGTCCGAGGCCAACTCGGCCCTGGCCCAGGTGCTGTCCTTCGCGACCATCGGCATCTCCTTCCTCTTCCGCCCTCTCGGTGCGATCGTCGCCGGCAGTCTCGGAGACAAGATCGGCCGCAAGAAGATGCTCGTCGCGACCCTCATCATGATGGGCGTCGCCACCTGCCTCATCGGCCTGCTGCCCACCTACGCCCAGATCGGTGTGGCGGCCCCCATCCTCCTGATCCTCCTGCGCATCCTCCAGGGCATCTCCGCCGGTGGTGAGTGGGGAGGCGCCGCGCTGATGTCGGTCGAGCACGCGCCGGTCAACAAGCGCGGATTCTTCGGCGCCTACCCTCAGATCGGTGTCCCCTGCGGCATGATCCTGGCGACCTTCGTCGTCTGGGTGCTCACCGCGACCATCGGCCAGGACGCCTTCCTGGAGTGGGGTTGGCGCATCCCCTTCCTGCTGTCCTTCGTGCTGATCGTCATCGGCCACCTCATCCGCAAGTCGGTCGAGGAGTCCCCGGTCTTCAAGCTCATGCAGCAGCGCAAGGCCAAGTCCTCCGCCCCCCTGGGACAGCTGTTCCGGAAGAACACCCGTGAGGTCGTCCTCTCCGCGCTGATCTTCATCGCCAACAACGCGGCCGGATACCTCGTCATCGCCTTCCTGGCCACCTACGCCTCCCGGCCGGTGGAGGAGTTCGGCCTGGGCATGGACCGCGGCCCCGTGCTCCTGGCGACCACGCTCGCCTCGTTCGGCTGGCTCATCTCCACCCTGTACGGCGGCATCCTCAGCGACAAGCTCGGCCGGGTGAAGACCTTCCAGCTCGGCTACGTGTTGCTGGCCGCCTGGGCCGTGCCGCTGTGGTTCCTGGTCGACACCGGGAACATCTACATGTACTTCCTCGGTGTCTTCATCTTCACGCTGACCTTCGGCTTCAGCTACGGACCCCAGTCGGCGCTGTACGCGGAGATGTTCCCGGCCGAGGTCCGCTACTCCGGTGTGTCCATCGGCTACGCCCTCGGCGCGATCTTCGGTGGTGCCTTCGCCGCCACGATCGCGGAGCTGCTGCTCACCGAGACCGGTGTCTCGTGGTCGATCGGCGTCTACATCGTGGTGGTCTCGGCGATCTCGTTCCTCGGTGTCTCCCTCGTGAAGGAGCCCATGGGCGTCGACCTGCACGTGGACGACGCGGAGCCGACCGAACCGACCGAGCCGACCCCGGCGAAGTAGGGCGTGCGCACAAGGGGCGACAGGCCGGTTCGTCGACCTGTCGCCCCCATCGCTTCGTCGACGGTACCGGTCCTCCCCCGACCGGTACCGTCACCGTCCGCCGGGGAGGAAGTCCTGGGCCTTGGCCTTGATCCCTTGCCTGAGCACCTCCCACGCCTCGGGATCCCCCTTGGCCAGCGCCTTGGCCACGCTCTCCATCTGCTCCAGCGTCGCGTGCGGCGGGATCGGCGGAACGGCCGGATCGGTGACGAACTCGACCAGGCAGGGACGGTCCGCAGCCAAGGCCCGCCGCCAGGCGTCGCGTACGTCTCCGGGGTCCTCCACCCTGATCCCCAGCATCCCGATGCTCTCGGCGAACCCGGCGTAGGGGAAGTCGGGGAGCCGTTGCGAGGGAATGAACTGGGGGGCGTTCCCCATCGCCCGCAGCTCCCAGGTCACCTGGTTGAGGTCACGGTTGTTGAGGACGGCGACGACGAGTCGTGGGTCCTCCCACTCGCGCCAGTAGTGACCGATGGTGATCAGCTCGTTGAGACCGCTCATCTGCATGGCGCCGTCCCCGACGAGGGCGACCACCGGCCTGTCGGGGCGGGCGAACTTCGCCCCCGTGGCGTAGGGCGCGCCGGGGCACATCGTGGCCAGGGTCCCCGACAGGGAACCGCGCATGCCCTCCCGGAACCGCAGGTGCCGCGCGTACCAGTTGGCCACCGAGCCGGAGTCGGCCGTCACGATCACGTCGTCCGGCAGCAACGGGGACAGTTCGTGGAAGACCCGCTCGGGGTTGACCGGATCGGCTTCGACGTGCGCGTGTCGTTCGAGGACCTGGTACCAGCGTTCGACGTCCCTCTCGATCTTCTCCCGCCACGACCGGTCGGACTTGTGGTCGACCAGTGACAGCAGCATCCGCAGCGTCTCGGCGGCGTCTCCGACCAGGTTGCACTCGAACGGGTAACGCATACCGACCATGGTCGGGTCGATGTCGATCTGGATCGCCCTGGCCTGACCGAACTCGGGCATGAACTGGGTGTAGGGGAAACTGGACCCCACCATGAGCAGGGTGTCGCAGTCGCGC
>CALGOD010000615.1 GCA_937957845.1 uncultured Nocardiopsis sp. | reverse complement strand
AACGGGAGGACCAGGGAAGGTATTCCACCCCCACGAACTTTTTCCCGACCCCTCCGCAGGACCGCACGGAGGGCCGAGCGCCACTGGGCTCCGGCGGAGGACGAAACGGCCCCGCCGGGAGTGAACCCGGCGGGGCCGTCACGTGTGCTGAATCGGTACGGCGGTCGCCTCACGGCGCGGGGCACAACACGGCTCCTGCCACCCTTACGGGCACGGTATTCCGTGAAGGCTATGAGTGGAGCCCGGGGGACACTTTCTACCGCACCGTCCAGCACCCCCTACAACGGGAGGACCAGGGAAGGTATTCCACCCCCACGAACTTTTTCCCGACCCCTCCTCGGGACCACACGGAGAGCGGTCCCTCGGCTTGTTCAGGCGCGGTGGGCGCTGCTCTCCCGCACCGTCAGTCTCGGCTCCAACAGGGTGACGCCGGGGGTCCCGGTGCCCTCGATCTCGTCCATGAGGAGTCCGACCGCGCGGGCTCCGACCTCCTCCGCCGGAAGGTCGACGGAGGTCGGCTGAGGTACCCCCGGGGGGACGGGGCCGATCGCGACCACGGAGGGCTCCGGACGTCCGTGCTCGGCGAAGGCGTCGAGCAGGGGGCCGAGGGAGGGTTCGTTGTGCACGATGAGGCCCGTGAGTCCGGGCCGCTCGCGCAGGAGATCCCCGGCCACGTCACCGGCGGTGTCGGGTGAGCAGGGACGCATGGTGGCGTGGACGCCGCGTTCGGCGGCGGCCCGCTCGAAGCCGGCGACGGTGCGTTCGGCGAAGCCGGTGCGGCGCTCATAGACCGAGGGAGGTTGGCCGACGAAGGCCAGGTCGGTGTGGCCGAGGTCGGCCAAGTGGTGCACACAGGCCGCCCCGGCCGCGGCGAAGTCCAGGTCCACGCAGGTCAGACCCTCGGTGTCCTCGGGCACCCCGATGAGCACCGAGGGCAGGTCCAACGTGCGCAGGACGGGTACACGCGCGTCGTCGGACTCCACGTCCATGACGATGACGCCGTCCACCATGGCACTGCCCGCGACCCGGCGCAGACCATCGGGTCCCTCACCTTGAGTGAGCAGCAGGACGTCGTGGTCGTGGGCGCGTGCGGCGGTGACCACGGAGACGGCGAAGCGCATCGCGACGGGGACGTGCACGTCCTCACGGAGCGGAATGACCAGGGCGATCACGTTGCTGCGGCGGCTGGCCAGGGAGCGCGCGCCCGCGTGCGGCCGGTAACCGAGGGCGTCGATGCTCTCGCGCACGCGCCGCCTGGTGGTCTCGGAGATCGACCGTTTGCCGCTGAGGACGTAGGAGACCGTGCTCGGTGACACCCCGGCGTGCCGGGCCACGTCGGAGATCCGCACCGTGCCGTCCCGTCCGTCGTCGAACCGGTTCGAGGAGATGTTACGCACCCCACCACCCTGTCGTAACGCGGGGGACACCGCCAAGCTC
>CALGOD010000614.1 GCA_937957845.1 uncultured Nocardiopsis sp. | reverse complement strand
CGGGCCGAGGGCAGCATGTCGCGACCGAACTGGGTCAGGGTCGCCCTGCGGGTGGAGCGGTCGAACAGGCGCGCGCCCAGGTGCTTCTCCAGGGCGGCGATACGTCTGCTCGCGACCGGTTGGGGTATGCGGGCCGCCGCGGCGCCGAGAGTGAAGCTGCCCCGATCGCTGACGTTGACGAACGCCTTGCAGGCGCCGACGAGATCCATGACCCGAGATTATGTCGTTTCCGCATGGAAGTGACTGTTTCCGTCTTGGACAGCATCGGTTCTCGTGGTCAGACTGCTACGCGAAGCCACCCACGACGGTGGCACCGCGCGGGGCGCCACGCGCGGCGATCCACTCGGAGCACGGTTCCCTGGGCCCGGCCGTGCTCCGGGACGACCGGGTGCACACGGCACCCAGGACAGGAAAGAGCAGGCAGATGTTGCTTTCATCCATCCGGCGCACCGGGCTCGCGGCCCTCGCCTCCCTCGTCATCGTCCCCGCCACGGGCTGCGCGACGTCCGGGGAGGCGGCTCCCGAGTCGACCCGGTCGGCCGATTCCGTCACCTCCGTCGACTTCCAAGGAGAGTTCGAGCGGTTGGAGGAGGAGTTCGACGCCAGGCTGGGCGTCTACGCGGTGGACACCGGTACGGGGGAGCGGGTCGCGCACCGGCCCGACGAACGGTTCGCCTATGCCTCCACCCACAAGGCCTTCACCGCCGCGCTGACGCTCCGGCAGAACACCCCCGAGGAGATGGAGGAGGTCATCACCTACACCGCCGACGACCTGGTCGAGTGGTCGCCGATCACCGAGGAGCACGTCGACACCGGCCTGACGTTGCTGGAGGTGGCCGACGCCGCCGTTCGCTACAGCGACAACACCGCCGCCAACCTGCTGTTCGACGAACTCGGCGGCCCCGACGGGGTGGAGGAGGCGATGCGGGGGCTCGGCGACGACGTGATCGAGGTGGACCGCATCGAGCCCGAACTGAACGAGGCCACGCCCGGGGACGAGCGCGACACGAGCACGCCCCGGGCCATGGCCGAGAGCCTGCGCGGGTTCAGCCTCGAGGAGGTCCTGCCCGAGGACCGGCGCGAGGTGTTCAACGACATGCTCATCGGCAACACGACCGGCGACGACCTGATCCGCTCCGGTGTCCCCGACGGCTGGACGGTCGGCGACAAGACCGGGAGCGCCGCCTACGCCTCGCGCAGCGACATCGCCGTCCTGTGGCCCCCGGAGGGCGACCCCATCGTGATCGCGGTCATGTCCAGCCGTGACGCACAGGACGACGAGCACGACGACGCCCTGATCGCCAAGGCCGCCGAGGTCGTGGTGGAGGCCCTGGCGTAGGTGGCCCGCCCTCGGGGACATGCGCCCCGAGGGGTGGCCTAGCCTGAGAACCGGTCCGGGGCCTCAGCGGCGCCGGACCGGTCCCGTCCGACCGCGGCGAATCCGAGGAACAGCGTGAGCATCAGTCCCCGAGTCACGGCCATCGTCTTTCGTGTCGTGGCGATCCTGGAGGCCCTGACCTGGATCGGGCTGCTGGGCGGTATGTACGTCAAGTACCTGGGCGGCGGCAGCGAGCTGGGGGTCCAGGTCTTCGGCCCCCTGCACGGCGGCGCGTTCGTGGCCTACGTGGCCGTCACCGTCGCCGCCGCGCTGCACCTGCGCTGGAGCCTGTGGCCGACCCTGGTGACCCTCGCCGCCTCGGTTCCCCCGCTGGGAACACTGCTGGCGGACTGGTGGCTGCACCGCACCGGGCGCCTGACACCGCCCACCGAGGAAGACGAGCACACGCCCCAGACCGTGGCCTGACCTCGCGGCGCCCGAGGGATACGCGCCTTCCCTCGGGTTCTCCCACCTTCCCTCGGGTTCTCCCACCCTCCCTCTCTTCACCCTTTGCGCTCGCGTGGTGACCTGTGGTTGGTTGATGACCATTCAGTACCCCCGCGCGAAAGGCCCCCCATGCCCCCCGCCCGCACCGCCGCGGCCGCCTGCGCCGCGTTCACCCTCACCCTGACCCTGCTCACCTCCCCCGCCCAGGCCTCGGTCGCGGAGGAGTCGCTCTCCCGGACCACGTCCGTGGGCGTGCACAACGCCTACGAGAGAGGAACCTTCCCCTACTTCGTCGACGCCCTCGACTCGGGGGCGGGACTGCTGGAACTGG
>CALGOD010000613.1 GCA_937957845.1 uncultured Nocardiopsis sp. | reverse complement strand
CCTCACGCGGTCTCGCCTCGCCTTGTCCCGGCGATACCACCGCGCCGGAACCGGCGAGCGCCCCGGCCTCCGGTCTCCCGTCATGGGTCCTGGTGGTGTTCGTGGAGTGCCGGTTCGGGTGACGCCGCCCCGGTGGGCCGCACCCACGGAGCACCGCCGTCCGACCCCACCGGCACGCCGCCGGGCACGCCTCTTCCCCGGACGGAAACGCCCGGACCTGCTGTTCCTCGTCCAGGAGCACGGGTAGGAGCAGGGAACGATCATTGCGACATCAGAGCTCGTTAGGGTAGCCTCACTTAAGAGACGCAGGAACCCGTCGCACACAGGTCACTGCGGTCACACTCTTCCCGGATGTCACGACACTGTGCGAGAAGGGCAGGTTCACGCGGTGAGGACAGACCTGTTCGACGCGTTCCGCGACACCTGTGGGCAGCTGAAGTTCGCCCCCCTGCCCGACCTGCTCTCCTTGGAGGAGCTCCACTCCTCCCCGACGGTCGACGTGCACTGGTACCAGGCCGGCACCCTGGCCGAAGACGGCTGGCTGCCGGTCCTGTTCGACAAGATCAGGACCGAGCACGGCCCGGGCCACCAGCTCCCCGCCGCCACCAACTTCCTGCGTGTCACCCTGCGCGAACCGATCTTCATGGTCTCGGCGTCGCTGTACCTGACCGGACGCGCCCCCCTGCTCGACCCCCACACGCTCTACCTTCCCTGGGACACCGTCCGGTCCCGGTTCGGCACGCCCACACTGGTCGACACCCGTATGGTGGTCCTGCCGGACGACCCCGCGGCAGACCACCCCGACACGATGGTCGCCAGGGACGAGGACGACCAACTGCGCATCGTCGCCGCCTCCCTGTTCGCCACGTTCGAACCCCTCCTGGACGCCCTGCACGCGCACTCGCGCGCGGGCAAGCGCACCTTGTGGGGATGGGTGCTCGACACCCTGCACTTCTACATGCTCAACCCGGCCCGATACCTGGGACGGGACGCCGAACAGGCGTGGGATCTGGCGACCCGGTTGGGGGACGCGGTGATCGAGGCCGGGGCGGTGACCCGGAGACGGCCCCGCCTGTTCCCCTTCGCCCCGGACCACCTACGTGGGACCTGGGCGGTACGCGGCACGTGCTGCTTCGAATACAAGGGCGACCCCGAACACGGGTACTGCACCACGTGCCCGCTCAAGTGCGACGGGGAGCGACAGCAGGAGCTGGCCGAGTGGCTGCGTGATCCGGCTCTGGCTCCCTGAGTCGCGGAACATCGGCCCCGCACTCCCCCTCAGGCCATGAACAGGGCGATCGTGATGACGACGCCCGAGATGAGCAGAACGAGCAGGACCACACCGCAGCCGACCCCGAAGATCCTGCCCCAGGGGACGGCCTCGGTCTCCCCCGTCCCCTGTCCGCCCTGCGTGGGGTCCCCCTGGCCCGTACCCGGGTCCTGACCGGGACCGCCGTCCCACGACGGCCCGCCGGGCGGGCGGGGAACCGTGTCCTCACCGTCGCTCTCCCCATGCCCGGGTGCGTAACCGGCGCGCTCGTAGCCGGCCTGACCGGGACCGTTGGGCCCCTCGGACAGTTCACCGCCCACCTTCTCGGCAGGAGCACCGGTGGGTTCCCCTCCGGGGAGGACTCCCTCGGCGGGAGTCTCCTTCCGTGGGGGACGGTCGTCGGCGGACGACCCCTGGTAGGCGTGCGCACCCGTGGTCTTGGGCTTCGCGTGCCGCCCCACCGAGGGCATGTGGCCGGGGTGCCCGTGCGGCGGCTCCCCCAGAGGCTGCCGTCCACCCGCGATGGGGTCACCCGGATCGCCCGGCCGCCACTCCTCGGGCGGATGGCGGTTCACCGGTGGCTCGGGGCCCGACCGCCCATGCGGCGGCTCCCCCAGAGGCTGCCGTCCACCCGCGATGGGATCGCCCGGATCGCCCGGCCGCCACTCCTCGGGCGGATGGCGGTTCACCGGGTCCCGATGCCGCCCCGGCTGCTCCCCCGTCACGTCCTCGGGTTCGCGATCGGACACTGGGAACACCCTTTCATCAGCGCGGATCCGCCAACCGGTCACCTGCTCGGTCCGGAGAGGCGCTTCACGCCTGTACGGTAACGGAAGTCCGGCCTGGACTGCTCGACGAAGTTCCAAGTGGAATTCCCGAGCGGAGC
>CALGOD010000612.1 GCA_937957845.1 uncultured Nocardiopsis sp. | reverse complement strand
AGATTCCGTCTTGTGACTGGAGTTCAGACGTGTGCTCTTCCGATCTGTTCGAGCGCGGCACGGCCGACCGCATCCGCTACATGCGAGTGAACGAGCGCACCGGTGAGGAGGTCGCCGCCGAGGACGTCGTGCGCGGGGCCAGAACGGGGGTCGAGGACGAGTACGTCGTCCTGGAGCCGGAGGAACTGGAGGCGATCCTTCCCCACAGCTCACGCACCATGGAACTGAACGGCTTCGTGCCCCAGGGCGCCGTCGACGCTCTCTGGTACGCCTCCACCTACTACGTCGCCCCCCGTTCGGCCTCCGACGCCAGGCCCTACCGGCTCCTGTACACGGTCCTGGAGCAGAACCGGCGCGTCGGCACCGCCACCACCGTCCTGCGCGACCGGGAACACCCCGTATTGATCGAACCGAACCGGGGAGTGCTGTCGGCCTCCACCCTGTGGTGGCCCGACGAGGTTCGCGAACCCGACGACGTGATGCCTCCTGTGGCCCATGTCGCGCTGACCAAGGAGGAAATGGAACTGGCCCGGGAGCTCGTGCGGGAGATGTCCGTCGAGTGGGATCCGCAGGACTACTCCGACAGCTACGGTCAGCGTCTGACTGAACTGGTGCGGGCCAAGGCCAAGGGCCGGACGTTCACCCACCGCCCCGACCAGGTCGAACCCGAGCAGGAGAGCGTCGGTCTCGGCGAGGCTCTGCGTCAGAGCCTTCCCTCCCCACGCACCCGGGGATCGCGCTCGCGCGCGCAGACGCGTACACGGGGCGGTAGGACCGAGGGAAGGAGCGGGGGCCGGATCACCAAGCGGGAACTGCGCCAACGCGCGTCGGAGCTGGAGGTACCGGGACGGTCGAAGATGAGCCGGGACGAACTGGAGGAGGCCGTCGGCCTGGGTGGCGCCAACGGGTAGACGCACACCCCGGCACCCTGGCCGTGTTCGAAATCAGCGCGGCCTTTTCCGGTGTGTATGGAAAAAGGTATGGATCCACCCCTCTTGGTCGGCGGTGGATGGGGTATCTCCTCTTTGCCCGCGGAAGACCACGATGCGGTGAACACATGTGACACCGTGGGCTGCCCGGCGTCCTTCGCGGCTCATGGGAGGTTCCATGGCTCGACCGACCGACCCGGTGTCGGTTCCGCGGCACTATCTGATGTGCCGACCCACCTACTTCGCGGTCGAATACGCGATCAATCCCTGGATGGACCCTTCTGCGGGTGTGGACCGAGCACGGGCGATCAGGCAGTGGGAGAGGTTACGCGACCTCTACCGCGACCTGGGACACAGGGTCAGCGAGATCGCCCCCGTCGACGGCCTTCCCGACATGGTCTTCGCGGCCAACGGCGCCCTGGTCGTGGACGGAAAGGTCTACGGCGCGCGCTTCGCCAGCGCCGAGCGCACCCCCGAAGGGCCCGCCTACCTGGAATGGTTCCGCGAGGCCGGCTACGGCCGGACCCGCGAGCCCAAGCACGTCAACGAGGGTGAGGGGGACTTCATCGTCCTGGACGAGGTGATCCTGGCCGCCACCGGTTTTCGCACCGAGGCCGCCGCGCACCAGGAGGCCGAGCGCTTCCTCGGACGTCCCGTCATCACCCTCCAGCTGATCGACCCGCGCTTCTACCACCTGGACACCGCCCTGTTCGCGCTTTCCGGGGACCGGATCGTCTACTACCCCGGAGCCTTCTCCCCCGGAAGCCGGCGGGTACTGCGCTCCCTCTACCCCGACGCGATCCTGGCCACGGAGGAGGACGCCGCCGTACTCGGACTCAACTCCGTGTGCGACGGCCTCAACGTCGTCATGGCGGCCGAGGCCACCTCCCTGGCCGCGCGTCTGCGCGCCCTCGGTCACGAGGTTCATCCCGTGGAGCTGGACGAGTTGCGTAAAGCGGGAGGCGGCGCCAAGTGCTGCACACTGGAACTGCGTGAGACCCCCCTATGAGAAAATGGTGTCGAATCCGCGCACTTTTGTTCGAGGCCTGACCACCGAACCGGAATGGATGTGGGAAACACCACTTCGTTTCGAGGGCGGATTCCTGATCGCACAGGTCACCTGTCTTCCGAAGATCGACCTCCTCCCAGAAAGCGCGTTCCCGACGTGCCCGTCTCCGACCACACGCGTGCGCCGCAATAAGGTCAGGTGCGTGAAGACGAGACAGCGCCGACTTCCGCGTCGGATCCGGGAACAGCAGATGCTCGACGCCGCCATCGTGGTGTTCTCCCGAGGCGACTACCACACGGTCAGTGTGGAGGAGATCGCCGCGGTGGCCGGGACCTCCAAACCCACCGTCTACCAGTACATGGGTTCCAAGGAGGGGATCTTCACCGCCTGCGTGAGCCGGGAGGCGGACCGGCTCGTGGCGGCGGTGCGCGCCGCCGTGCACGATCCGACGGCCCCGCCCGGGGAGGACCCCCTGAATCGGGGCATGCGCGCTTTCTTCACCTTCGTCACCACCAACCGCGACAGCTGGACCGTGCTGTACCGGCGTGCCGCCCTGCAGGGTGAGCCCTTCGCGAGGGAGACCGCGCGGACGCGTGACCGGGTCACGGCCGAGGTCGCCGCGCTCATCAGCGAGTGCGCCCACACCGACCTGCCCTCCCAGGACGTCGACCTGTTGGCACGCATCGCGGTCAGCACCGCCGACGCCTTCGCCGACTGGCTCCTGGAACACCCCGAGGAGTGCCCTGAGACCATGGCGGACCAGGTCACCGAGCTGACCTGGTCCCACCTGCGCAATCTCTGCGGACCACCGGCCGGAGTGTGACGCGCCGATCCGGGCTCGGCTCGACGCGCGGGGCCTGACGGTCTCCCGGCACTCGGGGTCGACGAACTCCTCGGCGAGGGAGGCCGGTGCCGGCAGTGCGTTCCGGCGGTGGGCGGGTGTGTCCCGCCGCCACTCGTCGAAGGCCGGGGGCGAGGAGGCCATGGCCTCCTCGCCCCCGGCGGGACCGTTGATCCCCGCCCGGTGGGGACCCGCCCGGTCAGCGGGGCGACCGGCTCCAGGGGCCGACCGCCCCGGACGACGGGGGCCGCCCGGGGCGGGACCGGGCAGGGCGTCGAGGGCATGGACACGCGTGTCGTTGCCTCGTGTCGGTCAGGAGGCGTCGGAGACGGAGTCCGGGGTGCTCGGGACCAGACGCGGCCCCCGCGGACCGAACACCGAGCGCGGTTCGGGGAAGGCGAACACCGCGATCGGATAGGCGATGGCGGCCGTCACCAGAGCCGCGGGCAGGCTCAGGTCGATGCCCGCCGCGAGATCGCCCAACGGGCCGACCAGCAGGGGCGTGTTGGCGAACAGCAGGCCCGTCACCGCGGCCAGCAGCCATGCCGTCATGGCACGCCAGTTCACGCCTCCGCTGAACCAGTAGGCGCCGCCCCTGCGACCCTCGTTGAACACCTGCAGGTCCTCCACCAGGTAGAACCCGCGCCGGAACACGTAGCCGAGCATGAGGATCACCATCCACGGCGAGGTGAGCAGCACGATGAGGATGGTGAAGGCGTTGATGGTCTCGACGATGTCGAACAGGAAGGTGCCCACGAAGATCAGCACCAGCGCCAGGCAGCCCACCACCACGGTGCCCTGCACCCGGTTCAGCTTCGGCACGAGGGAGGAGAAGTCCAGGCCGGTGCCGTACAGGGAGGTGGTGCCGGTGGACAGTCCGCCGATCAGCGCCACCAGCAGCAGGGGCAGCGCGTACCAGAGCGGGGAGACCACGGCCAGCCCCTCCACGTAGTTGCCCGGATCGGCGACCAGGGTGGCGGTGGTCAGTCCGAAGAAGAACGGCAGCAGTGTCGCGACCTGGGCCAGGAACGGAGCGGCCAGCATCGCACGCGTGGAGCGATCCGCGGGGATGTAGCGCGCCCAGTCGCCCAGGAACCCGCCGAAGGAGACCGGGTTGGCCATGATGGTCAGGACCGCCAGCACCCAGGTCGGCCAGAAACCACCGAGGATGTAGTCGCCGCTGCCCGCGTAGGAGGGGTCGAAGGACCCGCCGTAGGCCACGATGCCCAGCAGCATCAGTGCGGTGCCCGCCACCACCGCGATCTGGTTGATCAGCAGCATGAACTGG